>NZ_JAYSBG010000030.1:0-19016 GCF_041915505.1 Rhodoblastus sp.
GATCTGGTCCTATTACCAGTCGCCGGAATATCATCTGCGTTCGACGGCGATTGCCGCCGACGGCCGCGATTTGCAATGGCCCAAATCGATCGCCGTCCAATGCGCGCCCCGTCCGGCGCCTCCGGTCGATCCTCCCGCGCCGCCCGTGCAACGGGTCAGAAGGCGCTATTATTGAATCGTCGCCGGCGCCTGTTTCCTCGGCGTAGCCCACCGCTCATTTCGCCTTTGTTTCATCGTCGAACCGTTCGATCGCCTGTTTCAGCGCCGCGAGATCCTGCGGGCGCGACAGGCGATGGTCGCCGTCCTTGATCAGCGTGATCGTCGTCGGGTCGGAGGCGAGGCTTTCCACCAGCCGCATGGCGTGGGGCCAAGGCACGTCCGGGTCGGCCATGCCCTGCAGGATCGTCACCGGGCAAAAGGCGCGGATTTCGCCGCCGAACAGGCTGTTGCGGCGGCCGTCCTCGAACAGCGCCCGGGTCAAGGGATAGCCCTCGCCATAGGCGTTGGCGGGCCGCATCCAGGCGCCGTCGCGCGCGATGGCCTGTCGGACCGGCTCCGGCAATTGCGGCCAGATCAGTTCTTCCGTGAAATCGACCGCCGGGGCGATCAGCACCATACCGGCGAGGCGCTCCGTCTCGCCGGTATGCGCCAGCGCGCGCGCGAGCAGCAGGGCGACCCAGCCGCCCATCGACGAGCCGACCACGATCTGCGGCCCCTGCGTCAGCGCGCGGAACACGGCCAGCGCCTGCGCCGTCCAGAGCCCGATCGTCGCTTCGCCGAACGCGCCTTCGGATTCGCCATGGCCGGAATAATCAAAGCGCAGGCAGGCGCGGCCCTGTTCCGCCGCGAGCGAATCGAGAAATTCGGCCTTGGTCCCGCGCATGTCGGAGCGGAAGCCGCCGAGCCAGAACAGGCCGGGCCGGGCGATCTTCGCCTTGGCGGGGCGAGCGAGATAGGCGAGGCGCGGCGCGCCGGCGGCGGTCTGAAAAAAAGCGGCGGGCTGGGTCATGGGGCGGTCGGTCCCGGTGCGATTGGGGCGAGCCGGCGGGTCTGGCCGCCGGCCGGCCGGTCCATCGGTCATTTTTCGACGCCCGATGGTATATGGTTCGTCAGATGATTCGCTGCTTGTAATGCGGGAGCCGGCATGACGCCATGGGGCGTGGAAGGCGATGTTGACAGCCAGGCCCTGTTCGGCCGGACCATTCTTCAGGTCGTTCCGGCGCTCGACGCGCGCGCCTCGGCCTGCGTCGAAGTGGCGGCGAGCCTGGCCGACGCCGGAGCGCGCGCTCTGGTCGCCGGCGCGCCGGGCCGGCTGGTCAGCGAATTGCAGGCGCGCGGCGGCATTTTCACCGCCCTCGCGGCGCCGACGCATAATCCGTGGCAGGCCTGGCTCAATCGTCGCCGGCTGGCGCGGCTCGCGGTGCGCGAGGGCGTCGAGCTGATCCATGTCCACGCCGGCGCCGGCGCGCGCGCGGCGCTTTATGCGGCGCGGCAGGCGCGGGCGCCACTGGTGATCGATTACGAGCCGTCGCTGGAGGCGCTCGCGGCGGAAGCCGATTCCGTCGTGTTCTTCTCGCGGGCCGAGATGGAGCAGGCCGTCGCGCGTCGTCCGGCGCTGGCGACGAAGGCCTTTCGCGGATTGCGCGGCGTCGATCTCCGCCTGTTCTCGGCGGAGGCCGTCGATCCCGGGCGGGTCCGCCGCCTGCGCGAGGCCTTGGGCGTGAAGGCCCATGTCCGGCTGGTCGTCGCTATCGGCCTGCCGCCGGAGCGCCGCCAGATGTTTCTGGCCGCGGCGGCGCAGCTCAAGGCCAAGGGATTTTTCGGCAATGAGGCGCAGGACGCGCGTTTCGTCTGGCTGCGTCACGACGACGAGGCGCCCTCGGGCGCTTTTGACGCCGAGGCGGCGCGGCTGGGTCTCGACGGCCTCGTGCTGCAGATCGACTGGCCGGACCGCGCGGCCGGTTGTCTCGCCGCGGCGCTGGTGGTCGCGCCGGCCGGCGAGAGCGCGCTTTGCGTCGAGGCGCAGGCGCTCGGCGCGCCGCTGGCCGCGCTGCAAATCTCCGCAGGCAATGGCGCGATCGAGGAAGTTCGCGCGCCGCCGGAGGTCGAGCCGGCCCAGCGCACCGGCTGGCTGGTTCCGCCCGGCCCGCCCAGCGGCCTGATCCGCGCGATCGAGGAGGCCTTGCGGCTCGGCGCGACGGCGCGGGAAAATCTCGCCCACAACGCCCGCGCCCACGCCCGCGCCTTTTCGGCCGAGCGGATGAACGCGCTGACGCTCGGCCTTTACGCCCGCCATTTCGGCGCGGGCGAGTAACGCTTGCGCAACGCCGGGCGTGATTCAGGTCAAAAAGGCGCGGCGGCGGCAATTGCGCCGTTGACTTTGGCGCGCTTTGTCACAATCTTTGCGAGGGTTGGTCCTCGTGGTCTAGGTCGCGGGGGCTTTTTGCCGTAGCTATAATCATCCGCTTTGTTCAGAGAGGAACGCCCGGCCTCCATCGTCCAGGCCCCGTTTCGCAGTCTCGTCTCAAGGAGAGCACGCCATTCGCCGTCCTATGAAAGCCCCCCCGGTTCCGCAGAAGGAGGGACCCCGCATCAACCGGGATATTCGCGTCCGCGAGGTTCAGCTGATCGATTCGGAAGGCCAGAATCGCGGCGTCGTCGACATTCTCGAAGCGCTGCGCCTGTCTGAAGAAGACGGCCTCGATCTGGTGGAGATCGTGCCCAACGCCACGCCGCCGGTCTGCAAGATTCTCGATTACGGCAAATATCGCTTCACGGAGCAGAAGAAGGCCTCCGAGGCGCGCAAGCGGCAGAAGATCGTCGAGATCAAGGAAGTCAAGCTTCGCCCCGGCATCGACGATCACGACTACGACACCAAGATGAAGGCCGTGCGCCGCTTCTTTGACGAAGGCGACAAGGTCAAGTTCGTCCTGCGTTTCCGCGGTCGCGAAATGGCCCATCAGGAACTGGGGTTCAAGGTGCTCGAACGCGTGAAGGCCGAGACCCTCGGTTTCGCCAAGATCGAACTGGAGCCCTCGATGGAAGGCCGCCAGATGATCATGATCCTGGCCCCGAAATAAGCCCGGCCGGGCGCGGTCGTTCCCAAAGTTAGGCTGTTGTGGCGCCGTTCCGCGATGCGGAGCGGCGCTTTGATTTTTCAGGCCCGCCCTTCGCCCCGCCGCAAAATTGCCTTTCTGGAAAGATAATTCCTGGCCATGGACACACAGGTGCGGCGGTCGGTCGAGGATTTGTTGCGGAGGCAGGCCGTTCACTGGCCGGAGGCCGCGACGCCGGCCGCCCGGTTGATGGTCCGCCTGTTCCGCCTGCGCGATCTTGTTCTGGCGCATTCGTCCCACCTCGCCGCCGCGCGTGGCGTCAGTCTGACCGAATTCGACGTCCTCGCCGCCCTACGCGGCGCGGCGCCGCCGTATGAACTGACGCCGACCGAGGTCTGCGCTGCCGTCCTGCTGTCCTCGGGCGGCCTGACCAAGGTTTTACGCGCATTGGAGGCGCGGGGGCTCGTCGCGCGCGGCGAATCGCCCGGCGACCGGCGCAGTGTGCCCGTTCGCCTGACCGAAGCGGGGCGCGAGACGGCCGAGCGCGCCATGGCGGACATTTTGCGCGCCGACGCGGACCTCCTCGCGGCGGCGCTTTCGCAAGACGACGTCGAGAGCCTGACGGAACGGCTCGGACGTTTGCTGGCGTGGCTGGAAAAGCCCGCGCCGGCAAAAACCCGGAGAAAATCATGAAATTGAGAGAATGGGCGACGCCTCTGACCATGGGCGCCTTCGCCGTCATGGGCGTCACCGGCGTCCTGATGTTTTTCCATCTGGACTCGGGCCTGAACAAGCCGGCCCACGAATGGGTCGGCTGGGCGATGATTCTGGGCGTCGCCGGCCATGTCGCCGCCAATTGGACCAGCGTGAAGCGTTATCTGACGACCAGCCGGATGGGCCAGGGCCTCGCGGCCGCGGGCGTCGCCGTGCTGCTGCTGTCCTTTCTCCCGACGCCCGGCGCGCGCAACGGCTCGGCGCCGGTCCAGGCGATGCGGGGCGTGCTGCGCGCGCCGATCGCTTCGGTCGCGGCGCTCACGGGGCGGCCGCTGGATCAGATCCGGGCCGATCTCGCCAAAGCCGGCGTCGAACTCCCGAGCGACGAGGCCAGCATCGCCAGCGTGACCGGAGAGGACCGCGGCCTGCAGGCGCGCGCGATCGACGTCCTGTTCGGCGGCGAAGCGCGCTAGCAGCCCGCACGGAGCCGGCTCAAAGCCGCTTGTTCGCCTTGATAAGCTGGGCCATTCTGCCCTGTGGCCGCCTGGCGCGGCTATGGGGGGAAACATGACGCAGACAATTGCGCGTGAAAAAATCGATCCGGCGCGGCTCAAGGCCATTGTGGTCGGTTCGCTGGGCAATCTGGTCGAATATTACGACTTTTACGTCTACGCGGCCTTCTCGCTCTATTTCGCGCCGGCCTTCTTTCCCGGCGCCGATCCGATCGCGCAAATGCTGTCCTCGGCCGGCATATTCGCGCTGGGCTTCTTCATGCGGCCGATCGGCGGCTGGCTGTTCGGCCATATCGGCGACCATTACGGCCGGCGCCGGTCGCTGATGTTGTCGGTGCTGATGATGTGCGCCGGCTCGCTGGTGATCGCGCTGACCCCGGTCTATGCGCAGATCGGCGTCTGGGCGCCGATCACGCTGATGCTGGCCCGCCTCGTCCAGGGCCTGAGCCTCGGCGGCGAATATGGCGCATCGGCGACCTACGTGGCGGAGATGGGCGATTCCGGCCGGCGCGGCTTTTATTCCAGTTTCCTCTATGTGACGCTGATCGGCGGCCAGCTCGGCGCGCTGGCGGTCCTGCTGATCCTGCAGAATCTCGTCCTGACGCCGGAGCAGTTGAAGGCCTTCGGCTGGCGCATTCCCTTCGCGATCGGCGCGGCTCTGGCTCTGTTCGCCTTGTGGATGCGACGCGATCTCGAGGAAACCCAAGCCTTCAAGAACGCCAAGGCGAAGGGCCATGAAGGCGGCCTCGGCGCGCTCTGGGCCCATCGTCGCGAGGCTTTGATCGTGATCGGCCTGACCATGGGCGGCACGCTGGCTTTCTATGTCTATACGATCTACATGCAGAAATTCCTCAAGCTGACGGTGGGCCTGACCGATGCGCAGAGCACCTGGGTCAGCGCCGGCGCGCTGGTTTTCGCCTTGTGCCTGCAGCCGCTCTATGGCGCGCTGTCGGATCGCATCGGCCGCCGCCCGGTGCTGCTTGCTTTCGGAATCATGGGCACGCTCGGCACGGTTCCGCTGATGACCGCCTTGTCCCACGCCAAGGGGCCGTGGGAGGCCTTTTCCCTGGTGGCCTTGGGCTGGATCATGACCGCGCCCTATACCTCGATCAACGCCGTGGTGAAGGCCGAATTGTTCCCGGCCGCGCTGCGCGCCACCGGCGTCGGCCTGCCCTATGCGCTGGCCGTGTCCTTCTTCGGCGGCACGGCGGAATATATCGCGCTGTGGTTCAAGCAGCGGGGGATGGAAAGCGGCTTTTATTATTACGCCAGCGCCGTGATCTTCTGCTCGCTGCTGGTCTATTTCTTCCTGCCCGACACCAAGAAGACGTCCGTGCTCGACCGTGAGGCGATGGAGGTGCTGGAATAGAGCCTCGCCGCCGTTGCAGGACGGGCCGCGCCCTTCGCCCCGCCGGATTTGGCTTTACGCCGCCGTGGTCAGCCCAGCCCGCCGCCGGTTTCCTCGGTCCAGCGGCTCCACGCCCAGCGGATCGCCAGCACGAGGAGCGAGCCGAGCACGGCGGCGAGAATGTCGCGCGCCGAAATGGCGATCTTGTCGAGGCTCGGCAGCAGGTTCAGAAGCTCGAACAGGGCGCCGCCGATAATGGCGCCGACGCAGCCGAGCGCGAGATTGGACCACAGCCCGTAGCCGGCCTTGTTCCAGGTGACCGCCCGCCCCGCGAGCGTGCCGCCGATCAGGCCGACCACGATCCAGGTGATGAGATTGGCGAGGGTGAACATGCCGGCCTCCTGGCGCCTCTTGGCGGTAGCGACGATTTCCTTCCATAATGGCCGCGCTTCCGGCCGCGTCAATCGGGCGGCGCCGGCGCGGCGGTCCTGAATCGGGCCGTTTTCGACGCCGCCCCCTTGCCAAATCCGCCTTTTTACCGTTATAAGCGCCGCTTCGATCCGCCCGGCCAGTAAAGGGCTGCCGTGGCGGATTGTTTCGCTCAAATGCGAAAGCCGGCCTTGGCGCCGGAACATGCGGTTCGCCGCGCCAAAAATCGAGAGAGCAAAATGCCCAAGTTGAAGACCAAATCCGGCGCGAAAAAGCGCTTCAAGATCACCGGCACCGGCAAGGTGGTCTACGCCCAGCGCGGCAAGCGCCACGGCATGATCAAGCGGACCAACAAGCAGATTCGCAACCTTCGCGGCACCAATGTCCTCTTCAAGACCGACGGGGACAACGTGAAGAAGTTCTTCCTGCCCAACGGCTGATTTCCAGCCCGATCCGCAACCTGAATTTACTGGAGATCATCCATGGCTCGCGTCAAACGCGGCGTCACCTCGCACGCCAAGCACAAAAAAGTTTTCAAGGCCGCCAAGGGCTTCTATGGCCGCCGCAAGAACACGATCCGCGCCGCCAAGGCGGCCGTCGATCGCTCGATGCAATATGCCACGCGCGACCGCCGCGCCAAGAAGCGCACGATCCGCGCCCTGTGGATCCAGCGCCTCAACGCCGCTGTGCGTGAATTCGGCCTGACCTACAGCCGCTTCATCGACGGCCTCAACAAGGCCGGCGTGGAAGTGGACCGCAAGGTCCTGTCCGAGCTCGCCATCACCGAGCCGGCGGCCTTCCAGGCGATTGTCGAAAAGGCCAAGGCGGCCCTGCCCGCGGCGGCTTGAAGATCGGTTCGCTTCCTTTTCTCGTGGCGCGTTCCTTCTCCCCTTGCGGGAGAAGGTGGCTCGCCGAAGGCGAGACGGATGAGGGGGCGGCAGTCTCTTGGGACGAACCCCTCATCCGGCGCTGTCGCGCCACCTTCTCCCACAAGGGGAGAAGGGAAGCCCGCCCCTCCGGCGGGCTTTTTTGCTTTATCTCCCTGGTCGCGCATGGCATGACGCGTGAAAAATTTCGGGACTATCCATGTCTGATCTCAGCCACCTCGAAAACGAGACCCTCGCCGCCGTCGAATCCGCCGCCGACGAAGCCGCTTTGGAAAATGTGCGCGTCGCGGCGCTGGGCAAGAAGGGCTCCATTTCCGCTCTGCTCGCCACGCTCGGCAAAATGTCGCCGGACGAGCGCAAGAGCGAGGGCGCGAAGATCAACGCGCTGAAGGACAAGGTCGGCGAAGCCCTGTCCGCGCGGAAAACGGTGCTGAAGGAGGCGGCGCTGGCCGCGCGCCTCGCCAGCGAGACCGTCGACGTTACCTTGCCGACCCGCGCTTCGGCGCTGGAGATCGGCCGCATCCATCCGATCAGCCAGGTCATGGACGAGCTGGCCGCGATCTTCGCCGATATGGGCTTTTCCATCGCCGAAGGTCCGGATGTCGAGACGGACGATTTCAACTTCACCAAGCTGAACTTCCCGCCCGGCCATCCCGCGCGCGAAATGCACGACACCTTTTTCTTCAACCGCAAGGAAGACGGTTCGCGCAAATTGCTGCGCACCCACACCTCGCCGGTGCAGGTCCGCACCATGCTGAAGAACCCGCCGCCGATCCGGGTGATCTGCCCGGGCCGCACCTATCGCTGCGATTCCGACCAGACCCATACGCCGATGTTCCATCAGGTCGAGGGGCTGGTCATCGACAGAAAAGCCCATATGGGCCATCTGAAATGGATCCTCGAAGAATTCTGCAAGACCTTCTTCGAAGTGCCCAACGTCAAGATGCGCTTCCGGCCGAGCTTCTTCCCCTTCACGGAGCCTTCCGCCGAAGTGGACATCCAATGTTCGCGCAAGGGCGGCGACATCCGTTTCGGCGAAGGCGACGACTGGCTCGAAATCCTCGGCTGCGGCATGGTCCATCCCAATGTGCTGCGCAATTGCGGCCTCGATCCGGACGAGTTCCAGGGTTTTGCGTGGGGCATGGGCATCGACCGCATCGCCATGCTGAAATATGGCATGCCGGATCTGCGCCCCTTCTTCGAAGCCGATGTGCGCTGGCTGTCGCACTACGGCTTCCGGCCGCTCGATCTGCCCTCGCTGGCGGGCGGCCTTTCGAGCTGACGGGTGAAGGCCGATGAGGGACGCCGCATTCGCATTGTTCGATCGATTGTTCTTCGGCGTCGTGCTGCGGCTTCCGGCGCCGGCGGATATCGAATCGATCAATCTTGCGGCGCGCGGCGAGCGCGGCGACGGGCAAAGCCGGCATCGCGATTTCATCTATCTCATGATGAGCGGAGTCGACACCAAGGTATCCGCTCTCTTGAGCCATATTTCGCTGATCATAGCGGCGTTGGTCTTCATCTATTCGTCACGGTCCGCCGCGGGCTCGGCCGGACTTAAGATCATGATCATGCTGGAAATCGTCGCTTATCTGATCCTGACGGTGTTCTGCCTGCGATGCATCCACATGTCGGTCAGTCTGTCGAGCGCCAGCGCAGCGGAAAACGACGCGCTGGCGATCGAACTCTACAAGCGCCGCGCCACCTATAATTGGGCGTCGAATGTGACGGTTTTCGTCACCGTCGCGACGATCGTGACGCTCGTCCTCGGCTCCGTCTTCGGTCTCTGACCAGGGAAAAGAAAATGAAATTCACCCTCTCCTGGCTGAAACAGCATCTGGACACTGACGCCTCGTTCGAAACCATCGTCGAGACGCTGACCCGGATCGGCCTTGAGGTCGAGGGCGTCGAAAATCCTGCCGAAACGCTCGGCGTGTTCAAGATCGCCCAGATCGTCAGTGCGGCGCCGCACCCCAATGCCGACCGGCTGCAGGTCTGCCAGGTCGACATTGGCGAGGGGCCGGCCTTGCAGGTCGTGTGCGGCGCGCCCAACGCCCGCGCCGGCCTGAAGACGGTGTTCGCCCCGCCCGGCGCCTATATTCCGGCCAAAAAGATCACGCTCGGCAAAGGCGTGATCCGCGGCGTCGAATCCGCCGGCATGATGTGCTCGCCGGAAGAACTGGGCCTTGACGGCGATTCCTCCGGCATTTTCGAACTCGCCGCCGAGGCTCCGGTCGGCGCAGTCTATGCCGCCTGGGCCGGGCTGGACGATCCGCTGATCGAGATCAATCTCACGCCCAACCGCTCCGACGCCGCTTCGGTCTATGGCGTGGCGCGCGATCTCGCCGCCGCCGGCCTCGGCAAGCTCAAGGGCGAGACCGGCGCGCCCGTCGCCGGCCAATTTCCCTGTCCGGTCGGCGTCAGGTTGGATTTTGCGCCCGAGGACGCTCCTCTCGCGCCTCTGTTCGCCCTGCGACTGGTGCGCGGCGTCAAGAACGGGCCGAGCCCCGATCGGCTGCAACAGCGCCTGAAAAGCATCGGCCTGCGCCCGATCAACGCTCTGGTCGACATCACCAATTTCATGACCTTCGACCGCGGCCGGCCGCTGCATGTGTTCGATGCAAGCAAGGTCGCCGGCGATCTGGTGGTGCGCCGCGCCAAGGCGGGCGAGAGCCTGCTGGCGCTGGACGACCGCACCTATGCGTTGGACGAGAGCGTGGTGGTGATCGCCGACAATAAGGGCGTTGAATCGCTCGCCGGCGTAATGGGCGGCGAATCCTCCGGCTGCGACGAGAACACCACCGAGGTCCTGATCGAATCGGCGCTGTGGGACCCGAACAATATCGCCCAGACCGGCCGCAAGCTCGGCATCGTGTCGGATGCGCGCTATCGCTTCGAGCGCGGCGTCGATCCGGCCTTTGCGCTGCCGGGCCTCGAACTGGCGACTGAACTGGTTCTCGACCTGTGCGGCGGCGCGCCGTCCGAAATCATTGTCGCCGGTCATGTTCCGGCGCCGGCGGCTGGCGTCGACTTTCCGTTGAGCGAAGTCGAGCGCCTGACCGGCCTGCGCCTCGATCCGAGCGAAATGGTCGGCTCGCTGGAAAAGCTTGGCTTCGCCGTCGCGCGCCAGGCCACCAATTTCGATCATGTCCATGTCCGCGCGCCGAGCTGGCGGCCGGATATCGAGGGCAAGGCCGATCTGGTCGAGGAAATCGTGCGGCTCGCCGGGCTCGACCGCATTACGCCGGTTCCGCTGGAGCGCGAGGGCGCCGTCGCCGGCCCGGTGCTGACCCTGCTGCAGAAACGCGCCCGCACCGCGCGCCGGGCCTTGGCCGCGCGCGGCATGGCCGAGGCGGTGACCTGGTCGTTCATCGCCAAGGATCGCGCTGAATTGTTCGGCGGCGGCGCGCCGGAACTGGCGCTCGCCAATCCGATCGCGGCCGATCTGTCCGACATGCGGCCGAGCCTCGTCCCCGGCCTGCTCGCCGGCGCCCAGGCCAATGTTGCGCGCGGCTTCGGCGATGTCGCTTTGTTCGAGGTCGGGCAGGTGTTCAAGACCGATTCCGAGGACGGCCAGTTCCTGGCCGCCGCCGGCCTGCGGCGCGGGACCGCCCGGCCCGGCGGCGCCGGCCGCCATTGGTCGGACAAGGCGGCGCCGGTCGATCTGTTCGACGCCAAGGCGGACGTCTTCGCGCTCTTCGCCGCGCTCGGCGTCGCGGCGGGGGCGGTTCAGCTTGTTCCCGGCGGGCCGGATTTCCTGCATCCGGGCCGTTCGGCGACCCTGCAATTCGGCCCGAAAAATATCGTCGGCTGGTTCGGCGAATTGCATCCGCGCGCGCTGGAGGCCTTCGACGCCGCCGGGCCGATCGTCGCCTTCGAGATCGTTCTCGACGCCTTGCCGGCGCCCAAGGCCAAGCCGACCAAGGCGCGGCCCCGGCTGGATCTGTCGGATTTCCAGCCGGTCGAGCGCGATTTCGCTTTCATCGTGGACAAGGAAGTGAAAGCGGCCGATCTTATCAAGGCCGCGCAGGGGGCGGATCGGAATCTTATTGTCAATGTCGGCGTGTTCGATCTCTACGCGGGGCCGGGCGTGCCGGAGGGCAAGAAATCCGTCGCGCTCAATGTCACCCTGCAGCCGCGTGAACGGACCTTGACCGATTCCGAGATCGAGGCGGTCGCGGCCAAAGTGGTCGCCGAAGCGGGCAAGAAGACTGGCGCCGTCCTGCGCGGCTGAGGCCTCGCCGGCGCCTGACAGGGGAGAGAACGATGCCAGGTCGATTCTGCTGGGTGGAATTGCTGACGAGCGATATTGGCGCGGCGCAGGCTTTCTACGGCGAGGTGGTCGGCTGGACCTGCGCGTCGCCCGGCCACGCCGAGCGCGACTATCGCCTGTTCTTCTATGAGGGCAATGCGGCGGCGGGTCTGATGGCGCTGCCGGACGAGGCCAAGGCGCAGGGCGCGCGGCCGTCCTGGTTCGGCTATGTCGCTTCGGCCGATGTGGATGCGGATGTGGCGGCGATCACGGCGGCGGGCGGCAGGCTCTATCGCCCCGCCGAGACCCTGCCGAAGATCGGCCGTTTCGCGGTGGTGGCCGATCCGCAGGGCGCGCCTTTCGCCCTCTGGAAGGATCTCAGCGGCATGAAGCCGCCGGAGCTGCCGCCGATGGCGGTGGGCCATGTCGGCTGGCGCGAGTTGTTCACCGACGACGTCGAGAAAGCCTTCGCTTTCTACGAGGGGAAATTCGGCTGGACCAAAGGCGAGACGATGGATATGGGGCCAATGGGCGCCTACCAACTCTTCGCGACCGGCGGCGACCATGCGGTCGGCGGCATGATGAAGCGCCCGCCGAATGTGCCGCAGCCGTTCTGGAACTATTATTTCACGGTGGCGGCGCTCGACGAGACGCTGGAAAAGGTCAAGAAGGCCGGCGGCCAGCTCGCCCATGGCCCGATGGAAGTGCCCGGAGGCGCCTGGATCGCGCAATGTTTCGACCCGCAGGGCGCGTTTTTCTCGCTGGTCGCCGCCAAAAGGTGATCGCCGCGGTCAGGCGACTTTTTCGAGGATTTCCGCCATTTCCATGGCGGTGAAGGCGCGCAGGGTCTGGCCGCGGAGATTGCCCGCCTTGAGCATGTTGATTCCGAAGGCGTTCGCCGCGGCGTCGTCCGGCGTCTCGGTGATCACCACTATGTCATAGGGGCCCTGCAGCCACAGGATCTCCTTGATCGTGACCCCGCTTTGCGCGGCGGCGGCCCTCACCGCCTCTGACCGCTTCACGGTGTCCTTGATCGCGCGCAAGCCCTGATCGGTGAAATTATAGAGCGTGACAAAGGTTTTCATGGGCCGATTCTCCTCTTCTTGCAGACCGTTCGGTCGCGGAAGTTTTGCGGCCGCCACGCGCGGCTTTTGGCCGAGTGGAGCGCGTTTCGCGCGGCGAGGAAAATCAAACCTTCGTGTCGCCGGCGCCCGCTCGCTGGCCGCGAGTCTGGCCTTTTTCTGCGCCGTCGCGGCCGCTTCGGCGGCGGGCATCGAATCCTGCGAGAAGATCAAGGACGCCGACGCCTATAACGCCTGCCTCGCCTCCTATGGCCCGGCTGTCGGCGAACATCGCTTTACCGCCGCGCCGCCGGCGGAGACTGTGGAGCGAGAGAAGACGAGTGGCGCGAAAGCGGCCGCGCATGGCGCGCGGCGCGGCGGTCGCCAGACTGCGGAGACCGCGCGGCAAGGGCCGAAGCGTCAGGCCAATGGCCGCGTGCGCATCGAGATCTTTCCAGGCAAGTGAACGGTCAGCCGCCGCTCAGCGCATGAGGGCGGCGGAGTCCGGATATTCCGCGAATTCGACGATCAGGCCGTCGCGGAAGCGGGCGAAATCGCAGACGTCGATCGCGATACGTTCGCCTGTTCCGCGATTGCGCAGGTGCGACGTCCGATGCAAGGCGGCGCGGTCGCCGTCGATGACCAGTTCGTGGATGTTCGAGCCGAAATTTTCGTACATCACGTCGACCGTCGCCAGAATTTTGCGAACGGCCTCCTTGCCGCGCACGGTCTGCACGAAGGGGTAAAGCGTCCAGTTTCCGCGCGTGGAATAGAGGATGTCCTCGGCGGCATATTCCAGCATGCCCGGAATGTCGCCCTCGGCGCGCCGCTCGAAAATGGTTCGCAGCCGATGTTCGATCATTTCCCGGTCCACCGCGCCGAGGCGGTGGAGCGCGTCGTCGCTTTGCATTCAGCTCTCGTCCAGATCGGCGAGTGCGGCGGAATCGGCGATCTCGGTGAACTCCACCACCAGCCCGTCGCGAAAACGGATGAAATCGACGACGTCGACGTCGCCTGTCTTGCCCGTGCCGCGATGGCGGATCGTCGCCGTCCGCAGGAATGCCGCCCGGTCGCCGTCGATGACCAGATTGTGGATGACGGAGCCGAGATTCTCAAACCGAACGGAAATCATGGCCATTGCCGCGGCGACGTCTTTCTTGCCCCGCACGGGTTTCGCATAGGGGAAAGTGATCCAACCGCCGCGCACATTATAGACGACCTCGTCGGCGACCAAATCGAACAGGCCGTGCAAATTGCCGTCGGAATGCATCCGGACCATGGTGCGGATGCGTTGTTCGATCATCTCCCGGTCCACCGCGCCGAGGCGGCGCAGCGCGTCGTCGCTCTGCATTCAGCTCTCGTCCAGATCGGCGAGAGCGGCCGAATCCGCGATCTCGGTCAACTCCACCACCAGGCCGTCGCGGAAACGGATGAAATCGGCGACGTCGATCTCGCCGATCTTGCCGGTGCCGCGGTGGCGGATCATCGCCGTGCGCCGCACCGCCGCGCGATCGCCGTCGATCACCAGGTCATGAATCACCGAGCCGAGATTCTGGAACTGCACGGCGATCATCGCCAGCGCCTGGGCGACCTCCTCCTTGCCGCGAATCGGGCGCGAATAGGGGAAGGCCATCCAGTTCCCCTTGACGTTATAGATGACGTCGTCCGCGACATAGGCCATCAGGTCGCGAATATTGCCGTCGGAATGCATCCGCGCCATGGCCCGGATGCGCTTCTCGATCAGTTCCCGGTCCACCGCGCCAAGGTTGCGCAGGGTTTCATCGCTTTGCACATCAGGCTCCGGTCTCAGGAAAGGTTTAGTTCTTTGAAAAAATCGTTGCCCTTGTCGTCGACGACGATGAAGGCGGGGAAATCTTCGACCTCGATCTTCCAGATCGCCTCCATGCCGAGCTCCGGATATTCGAGCAACTCCACTTTCCGGATGCAATCTTGCGCGAGGCGTGCGGCCGGGCCGCCGATCGAGCCGAGATAGAAGCCGCCGTGCTTCTTGCAGGCTTCCGTCACGGCCGCCGAGCGGTTGCCCTTGGCCAGCATGATTTTCGAGCCGCCCTGCGCCTGGAACTGGTCGACATAGGCGTCCATGCGGCCCGCCGTGGTCGGGCCGAACGAGCCGGAGGCGTAGCCGGCGGGGGTCTTGGCCGGGCCGGCGTAATAGACCGGGTGATTCTTGAGATAATCCGGCATCGGCTGGCCGTTCTCCAGCCGCTCGCGGATCTTGGCGTGGGCGAGATCGCGCGCCACGATGATCGTGCCGGTCAGCGACAGCCGCGTCTTGACCGGATATTGGGTCAGAGTGGCCAGAATGTCGGCCATCGGCTGGTTGAGGTCGATCTTGACCACCTCGCCGCCGAGTTCGCCGTCGATATGGGGCAGATATTTCGCCGGATCGTGCTCCAGCTCCTCGACGAACACGCCGTCCCTGGTGATCTTGCCAAGCGCCTGGCGGTCGGCGGAACAGGACACGCCAATGCCGATCGGCAGGGACGCTCCATGCCGGGGCAGGCGGATCACGCGGACGTCATGGCAGAAATATTTGCCGCCGAATTGCGCGCCGACGCCGAGATCCTGCGTCAGCTTGTGGATTTCGGCCTCGAGAGCGAGATCGCGAAAGGCGTGGCCGTCCTCGCCGCCCTCGGTCGGCAGATTGTCGAGATAGCGCGCGGAGGCGAGCTTGACCGTCTTGAGGTTCAGCTCGGCCGAGAGGCCGCCGACGACAATGGCGAGGTGATAGGGCGGGCAGGCGGCGGTGCC
The DNA here is from genome assembly GCF_041915505.1 of Rhodoblastus sp. Taxonomy (GTDB): domain Bacteria; phylum Pseudomonadota; class Alphaproteobacteria; order Rhizobiales; family Beijerinckiaceae; genus Rhodoblastus. The sequence continues at coordinate 15,032 of NZ_JAYSBG010000030.1, forward strand.
GAGCGCCAGAATCTGCTTCTTCAGCACCTCCAGCAGCTTGTCATGGGTGAGCATGGACGGCACGCCCTGGACCAGATAGGTCTTGTTGGCGGAGCCGCCGCCCTTGGCCATGAACAGGAACTTGTAGGCGTCCTCGCCTTCCTCGAAAATGTCGATCTGCGCCGGGAGATTGGTTTTGGTGTTCTTCTCCTCGAACATGGAGAGCGGCGCGAGCTGCGAATAGCGCAGGTTTTTTTTCTCATAGGCGTCCTTGACGCCTTCGGAGAGCGCGGCCTCGTCGCCGCCCTTGGTGAAGACGCGGCGGCCCTTCTTGCCGAGAATAATGGCCGTGCCCGTGTCCTGACACATCGGCAATACGCCGCCGGAGGCGATATTGGCGTTTTTCAGAAGGTCGAAGGCGACGAATTTGTCATTGCCGGTGGCTTCGGGATCGTCGAGGATTTTTCTCAACTGGGCGAGATGGCCCGGGCGCAGCAGATGGTTGATGTCGGCCATCGCCGCTTCGGCGAGCAGGCGCAGAGCCTCTGATTCGACCACCAGAACGTCTTCGCCGTCGAATTTCTCGACCCGGACGCCCTTGTCGGAGATCTTGCGATAGGGAGTCTCGTCCTTGCCGAGTGGGAAAAGCGGAGCGTAAGCAGTCATCGCGACGGTCCCGATATATTCGAAGATGCGCCCCTTTACGCCTTTGTGCGCTGCGTTCCAAGAGCGGCGAAGGACTAAGAGGCGACCGCGAGGAATTTCTCGAGTTCGGCCGCAAGCGTAGCCGTGTCGCGCGTCTCGCATTCCCAGATCGTCAAGACCCGCCAGCCGAGGTCGGCATAGGCCACGCGATGCGCCTCGTCGCGCGCGCGGTTGCGGGCGATTTTTTGGGTCCAGTAATCGGCGTTGGTTTTCGGCATGCGCGCGCCGCGCTTGCAATCATGGCCGTGCCAGAAGCAGCCGTGAACGAAAATCGCCTGTTTCCGGCCGATATAGGCGATATCCGGGGCGCCGGGCAGATCGCGCCGATGAAGCCGGTAACCCGGCGCGATGGCGCGCAAGATCTTGCGCACGCGAAGCTCCGGCGTCGTGTCGCGGTCCTTGACCGCCCGCATGACCTCCGAACGGTCCATGCGTGGGCGTCACGCCTTGGGCGGCGGCAGTTGCAGCATCTCGCCGGCATGTTTGGTCATCAGGCCCTTGGCCTTTTCCGCGATCATGGCGAGCACCCAGGGCAGTTCCAGCGAAACCCGGACGATATCGGGAAAGAATTCCAGCGCGCCCTTCAGCGTGTGGCCGAGCGCGCCGATCGTGAGGTCGGCGCGCGTTTCGCCCCAGTCGATCTGGACGGTCGAGAGATGGGAGGCGTATTTTTCCCTCAAGGCGTCGATGCCGGCCTGGACGCGCCTCTTGGCCTCTTCCGTGCCCAGACTATGCTTTACATCCACGCTGACGATCTGTCCCATCCCGCCGCTCCCGCTTGACGCCTTGGCAGGAGGTAGACGTCTTCGCTCGAAAAAACCAGCAGCAGGCGCGAAATCCGATTTTTTGATATGCAAAAAACGAATATCAGATCAGCGCATCGAATGCTGTGGGCGAAGCCGGGAGTTTGAAGTTTTATCATTTTGTAACAATATTATATGCGATAATTGCCCTCCTCTCATTGCGGAGTATGACGCCGCGCCAAGGCAAAATTAACCAAAATTCACCAAAACATCATTCCATTGTCGCATAGCTAAGCGGACGCCAAACGGCTTAGGCAGGGAAAGCTTTTCCCGCTCCCTCCGCCAAGAGACCGCCATGGCCGTTTCCGATCGCATTCGCAACGCCGCCCTCCGCGCCAGGATCATGACCGCCCGCGAAGCAGCGGCGCTGATTCCGAAAGGCGCCAATGTCGGCATGTCCGGCTTCACCGGCGCCGGCTATCCCAAGGAAGTGCCGCTCGCGCTCGCCGAGCGGATGAACGAGGCCCATGCGCGCGGCGAGACCTTCCGCATCAGCGTCTGGACCGGCGCCTCGACCGCGCCCGAACTCGACGGCGCTTTGGCCAAGGTCGACGGCATGGAATTGCGGCTGCCCTATCAGTCCGATCCGACCTGCCGCAAGCGCATCAACGCCGGCGAGATGGACTATCTCGACATCCATCTGTCGCATGTCGCGCAATTTGTCTGGGGCGGCTTTCTCGGCAAGCTCGACGTCGCGATCGTCGAAGTCGCCGGCATTCGCGAGGACGGCATGCTGATCCCGTCCTCCTCGGTCGGCAACAACAAGACCTGGCTCGACCGCGCCGACAAGGTGATCCTGGAGGTCAATCGCTGGCAGAACAGCGCGCTCGAAGGCATGCACGACGTCTATTACGGCACGCAGCTTCCGCCGCATCGCAAGCCGATCCCGATCGTGACGCCGTCCGACCGCATCGGCGAGACTTATCTGCATTGCGACCCGGAAAAAATCATCGCCGTGGTCGAGACCGACAAGCCGGACCGCAATTCGGCCTTCTCGCCGCCCGACGCCAATTCGCGCGCCATCGCCCATCACATCATCGAATTCTTCGCCCATGAGGTGAAGGCGGGCCGCCTGCCCAAGGATTTGCTGCCTTTGCAGTCCGGCGTCGGCAATGTCGCCAATGCGGTGATGGAGGAATTGCAGGCCGCGCCCTATGAAAACCTGACCGCCTATACGGAAGTGCTGCAGGACGGCATGTTCAACCTGATCCGCTCCAGCAAGATGGCCTTCGCCTCGGCGACGGCCCTGTCGCTGAGCCCCGACGCGGCGGAAGAATTCAACCGCGACGCGGCGCTTTACCGCGACAAGATCGTGCTGCGGCCTCAGGAAATCTCCAACCATCCGGAAGTGATCCGCCGGCTCGGACTGATCGCCATGAACGGGCTGATCGAGGCGGACATCTATGGCAATGTCAATTCGACCCACATTCGCGGGTCGAGCATCATGAACGGCATCGGCGGCTCGGGCGATTTCGCCCGCAACGCCTGGCTCTCGATCTTCATGACGCCGTCATCCGCCAAAAATGGCGCAATTTCGTGCATCGTCCCGATGGTCACCCATGTCGACCATACGGAGCATGACGTGCAGGTGATCGTGACGGAACAGGGCCTGGCCGATCTGCGCGGCCTGCCGCCGAAGAAGCGCGCCCGCGTGATGATCGACAATTGCGCCCATCCGGTCTTCAAGGACGCGCTGAACGAATATTTCGAGCGCGCACTGAAATATTCGCCCGGCCAGCACACGCCGCATATTCTGGACGAGGCCTTCACCTTCCTGCCGAACTGGCAGGCCAATCGCGAGGCCCGCGAGGCTTGGCGCGACGACAGCGTGGTTCAGGCCGACGCTTGGAAGTGAGAGAGTCCGTTGGCGCTCGCTCCGGCGTGCGCCGACCGCTCGCGCGATCAGCCGTCCGTTGGCGCTCGCTCTGGCGTCCGCCAACCGCTCGCGCGATCAGCCGTCCGTTGGCGCTCGCTCTGGCATGCGCCAACCGCTCGCGCGGATTAGCCGTCGTTCTGCAGGATCATGTTGCGCAGGATGGGATAGACTTGGCCTTCCCATTTCTTGCCGCTGAACACGCCATAATGGCCGACGCCGGCCTGCAGATGGTGGCGCCGGCGATAGGGCTTCAGGCTGGCGGCGAGATCATGGGCGGCCATGGTTTGGCCGACCGCGCAAATATCGTCGCGCTCGCCCTCGACGGTGAGCAGCGAAGTGTGGCGGATCGCCTTGGGATCGACCTTGCGGCCCTTGAAGGTCATCGTGCCGAGCGGGAGCTGATGCTCCTGGAAGACCCATTGCACGGTTTCGAGATAGAACTCCGCCGGCAGGTCGAGCACCGCGAAATATTCGTCGTAAAAGGCCTTGGTGTGATTGGCCTTGTCGGTCTGGCCGCCGGCCAGATTGTGGAACAGGTCGACATGGGCCTTCACATGGCGGTCCATATTCATCGCCATGAAGGCGGAAAGCTGGACGAAGCCCGGATAGACGCGGCGGCGCG
>NZ_JAYSBG010000031.1:0-18435 GCF_041915505.1 Rhodoblastus sp.
GACGCTGCATGACTGCCCTCCCGTGGTGGCAGGCCGCGTTTCAGCCCTGATGTCCTTCTGGATCGACGAATTGGAGCGCCGCCTCGGCGAATTCGGCCTGCCGTTCGCGCGAGCCACGGCGGCGCGAATGATCCGGCACGTCCAGGGAGGGCTCGTCGTCGCGCTCGCGACGCGGGACGGCGGGCAATTCGATGCGGCGATGGCCGATTTGCGGGCCGCGGTCGCGAATCCGCGCGCCTGAGCCTCGGCTCCGCACGCCGCAGCGTGGTTTTGCACTTTCCCGGGGTTGACCGGCCGCGCATTTCGATGAAAACTTGTACCGAACGTTCGTTCCACAATCACAAGACGAACGAAAACGGGAGGACTGAATGCCGAAATTCATCATCGAACGGGAAATGCCGGGCGTCGGAGGCTTGGCTGACGCCGACATCGTCGGCGCGTCGCAGACGTCATGCAGCGTCCTGAAAGAGATGGGGCCGCAAATTCAATGGGTCGAAAGCTATGTCACCGGCGACAAAATCTTTTGCGTCTATATCGCTCCCAATGAGGAGCTTATCCGCGAACATGCCGCGCGAGGCGGCTTCCCGGCCAACCAGATTCACAAGGTCGAGCGCATGATCGATCCGACCACGGCGGAGGCGGTCGCCTAACCAGGTCATTTGGCGTCGAGCGGGGAGGTGGACCGTAAGGCTCCGCTCTCCGATCGATTCGCGTGTATTATCGTCCGCGCGCTTACGCCTCGCCGTTTTTTTCCAGCGAGTCCGCCAGATCCGCCGCCAAGCCGAAAAAGCGGCGCCGCACGTCGGGGACGAAGGGATTCATCCGTTCGATGGCGTAGAACACTTCCGGCGCGTCATAGCGCACCATGTCCACGGCGCGCATCAGCAGGTCGAAGCTGGCGGTGGTCATGTGGCGGGGCAGGGGCTCCATCTCGACCAGCACTTTGGCGATGAGATGGGTCAGGCCCTGCACCATGGCCGCGTCGCGGTCGTGCTGCTCCGGGCTGGCGATAATCGCCTGCAAGCCGAAGGTTTTCCTCAGATAAGCCGCCAGCGGGCGCGCCTTGTCGCCGCGGATCGGGCAGATCACGATCTTCAGCCCCTTGACGCCGCCGCGCGCGCTTTGCGGGCCGAACATCGGATGGGTGCCGACGATTTCGACATGATCCGGCAAGGCGGCGAGCATGAGTCGCGCCGGCTCGACCTTGACCGAACAGACGTCCAGCACCACCGCGCCCGGACGCAGATGCGGCTTGATCGTCTCAATGGCCGCGCCGAGCTGCGGCACCGGCATGGCGAGAATCACCGCGTCGCAGGCGGCGGCGGTCGCGGCGTCGCAGAAGGTCACGCCCTTCGCCGGTGATTGGGGGGCGGGATCATAGGCGAAAATCGGAAAAAGCGGTCCGAGATGGGCGGCGATCAGCCGGCCAAAGGCGCCGAAGCCGATCAGTCCGATCGTGACGGCCGGCCCAGGTCTCGGCCGTCTGGCTGCGCGCTCGCTCACGTCAGGCCCCCGGCGCGCGGCTTACTTGGCCTGGTCGTAATTGCAGACGCCCGGAAATTTGTTGAATTTGAGCGGGCCGCCGCAGGGATCGCAGCCGGCGACCAGAACGCACAGCGCCAAGGCTGCGCTCAACCGAACCCATTTGGCCACGAAATCTCTCCACGTCCGCCCGATGCGGACGTTACATGCTCGGAGCGCCCAACCAAGTCAAGTTGATCAAGTCAAGTTGGGCGCCCGCTTGTGCGCCCGGATAGGGCCGTCGTCAGCTCACTTTTTCCTTCGGGAAGTCGCAGGCCAGCGCCACATCCCGGCCGGCGAGCAGTTCGGCGCGGAAGGCGTCGGTCCGGGCCGTGATGACCTCCTGTGCGACCGAGCCGAGCACCAGCCGCAGCGGCGGCTTGTCCTGCTCCACCGCCCGGATGATCGCCTGCGCGCCGCGCACGGGGTCGCCGGCTTGCGTCCCGCTATAGGCGTGAGTCGCGTTGCGGCGGGCGATCGCCGTCCCGGCATAGGCCTCGATGGCGGTATCCGGGGTTTTCAAGGAGCGTCCGGCCCAATCGGTGCGGAAGGGGCCGGGCTCCACGATGATGACCTTCACGCCGAACGGCGCCACTTCCGGGGCCAGGGCCTCCGACAGGCCTTCGACCGCGAATTTGGTCGCATTATAATAGCCGACGCCTGGAAAACCGCAGATTCCGCCCATCGAGGACAGATTGACGATGGCGCCGCCGTTCTGCGCCCGCATGATCGGCAGGACGGCGCGGCACATGGCGGCGAGGCCGAACACATTGGTCTCGAACAAGGCGCGGATCGCCGCGTCCTCGCCTTCTTCCACCGCCGCGAGATAGCCATAGCCGGCATTGTTCACCAGCACGTCGATGCGGCCGAACTTTTCCGCCGTGGCCTTGACCGCCGCCGCGATCTGGTCCGGCTTGTCCACGTCGAGGGCGAGAGCGAGGCCGGTTTCGGGATGGTCGGCGACCAGATCGGCCACTTTCGCCGGGTCGCGGGCGGTGACGGCGACGCGATAGCCGCCTTCGAGCAGAATTTTCGACAAAGCGCGGCCGAATCCGGTCGAGCAGCCGGTAATGAGCCAGGCCGGCTTGAGGTTCTGCGACATGGCGCATTCTCGCAAGTGTTGGGGTTTCGTTCAGGTAACGGACCCTAGCATCCGAAACCGGCGCGACAAGCGAATCGAGCCGCTTTGCGCTTGCGAAAACGCAGGACCGCCTTTCCATTCCGGGCCTCTTGCGGGACAGATGCGGGGCGTCCCGACAGGCGCGGCGCGGTCGCGATGCTTGCGGGTAGGAGCGCGGGCGATCCTATGCTATGGCGAACCCCGGCCGCCATCCGGACGCTCCGCCGGAGACCTTCGCGGGCGTCGCGGCCGACCATTGGGAACAGGCGATGACTGACGTCGATACGGATCTTGTGGCGGAAAAGCATTCCGGGCCGGAACGCGCGCCGGCTTTTCCTTCCGTCCTGCGCGGCGCCGTCCGTCCCGACCTGCTGCGCGACGAATTGCTCGCCGAAATCTTCGCCGCCTCCGTCGCTCTGTCGCCCAACGCCATCGCCATGATGACGATGGAGCGCAAGCTCACCTACGCCCAGGTGGACCATGAAGCCAATGCGCTCGCGCGCGGGCTGGTCCGGCGCGGAATCGGCCCCGGCGACGTCGTCGGCCTGTGGGGCCCGCGCGGGCCGGAGCTGCTGATCTGTCAGATCGCCATCGCCAAGACGGGCGCGGCCTGGCTGCCGTTCGACGCCGACGCGCCGGTCGACCGCATCGAGACCTGCCTGAAGGACGCCGAGGCCAAGGGCCTGCTGACCTCCGAAACCTTCGCCGCCAAGGCGCGCGAGGCCGTGACGGCGCCAGTTCTGACCGAAGTCGATCTGATCGACCGCGCCGACCAGACGCCGGTTGATCCGCGCAAAGCGGGGGCCACGCCGGATCATCCGGCCTATATGATCTATACGTCCGGTTCGACCGGCACGCCCAAGGGCATTGTCATCACCGGGCGCAATATCTGCCATTACCTCCGCTCGGCCAACGAAACCTACAAGCTCAACCGCGCCGACATCGTGTTCCAGGGCGCCTCCATCGCCTTCGACCTGTCGATGGAGGAAATCTGGATTCCTTATCTGGTCGGCGCGACTCTGTTCGTCGCCACCCCGGCGGTGATGGGCGAGGCCGAGGCTTTGCCGGACCTGATGGAGGAAGTCGGCGTCACCGTGCTCGACACTGTGCCGACCCTGCTGTCCCTGATGCCGGGCGACATCAAAAGCCTGCGCGTCATCATTCTGGGCGGCGAGGCGTGCCCGCCGGCGGTCGCCGCGCGCTGGTGCAGGCCCGGCCGCACCATTTTCAATTCCTATGGACCGACCGAGGCGACCGTGGTCGCCACGGTGGCGGAAGTCCTGCCCGACCAGCCGGTGACCATCGGCGGCCCGATCGCCAATTACACCTGCTATGTGGCGGACGAGGCCAATAACCTGCTGGAGCGTGGCGTCGAGGGCGAATTGCTGATTGGCGGCCCCGGCGTGGCCAAGGGCTATCTCAAGCGCGACGCGCTGACGGCGGAAAAATTCATCGCCAATCCGTTCGATCGCTCCGGCTCGGACCCGATCCTCTATCGTTCCGGCGACGCGGTGGTGATGGAGCCGGACGGCAAGATCGCCTTCCACGGCCGCATCGACGACCAGGTGAAAATCCGCGGCTTCCGCGTGGAGTTGGGCGAGATCGAGGCCAAGCTCTCGGTGCTGCCGGGCGTCAATCAGGCGGCGGTGGTGCTGCGCCATGACGACGGCCTCGACCAGCTCGTCGCCTTTCTGGTGGCGGAAAAAGGGTCGGCCATCGACCCCAAGGCGTTGCGCGCCGACCTGCGCGGCGTCCTACCACCCTATATGGTGCCGTCGCGTTACGAGACCCGCGAGGTCCTGCCGCGGCTGTCTTCGGGCAAGATCAACCGCAACGCTCTGAAGAAAGAGCCGCTGACCGCGCCGGTCGCGGCCGAGGCGCAAGAGGATCCGCAGACCGAGACCGAGCGTCTCCTTCTCGAGGCCGCGCAAAAGGTGCTGCCGCCGCAGACCATTCCCTTCGACGCCGATTTTTTCACCGATCTCGGCGGCCATTCGCTGCTGGCGGCGCGTTTCGTCGGCATCGTGCGCCAGACCCCGGCGCTGGCGGGGATCACGCTGCAGGACATGTATGCGGGGCGCAGCCTGCGCGCCATCGCCGCTTTGCTTGATGAAAAGGCCGCTGAGAGCGGGGGGCCGAAAGACCTTTCCTTCACGCCGCCGCCTTTGCTGCGGCGCTTCCTGTGCGGCCTCGCCCAGGCGATCTGCCTGCCTTTCTTCATGGCGCTGGCCACCGCGCAATGGCTGGGCATTTTCGTGTCCTACATGCTGCTGACCGACACCGACGCCTCGATCTGGCAGGAAATCGTGTCGCTGCTCGGTGTCTATGTCTGCGTCAACATCGCCACGGTTCTACTGGCCATCGCCTTGAAATGGCTGGTGATCGGCAAGTTCAAGCCGGGCCGCTATCCGATCTGGGGCCTGTATTATTTCCGCTGGTGGGTGGTGCAGCGCATGCTGACGCTGACCCACATCAAATGGTTCCAGGGCTCGCCTTTGATGCGGGTCTATCTGCAGGCCCTCGGCGCGAAAATCGGCCAGGACGCCAATATTTCCGAACTGGAGATCGGCGCGGTCGATCTTCTGACCATCGGGGCCGGCGCGACCGTCGGCGCCCGCGCCAAATTCGCCAATGTCAGCTTCGTCGGCGGCGACATGATCGTCGGCCCGATCGTGGTCGGCCCGGATTGCTATATCGGCTCCTCCTGCGCGCTCGAACATGACGTGGTGCTGGAGGAGGGCGCGGAGCTGAAGGATCTGACGGCGCTGGAACCCTATACCCGCGTCAACGCCTGGGAAATCTGGGACGGCTCGCCCGGCCGCTGCATCGGCTCGGTCGACAAGGAAGCCCTGCAGCCCTTCGCCGAGGTCTCGGCCCCCAAGCGCGCGCTGCAGACCTTCATCTATACCCTGCTGCTGCTGGCCATCCCGCCAGTCGGCCTGCTGCCGCTGTTCCCGGCCTTCTGGGTGTTCGACCGGATCGACGAATATCTCGGTCTCGCGGCGGTGAGCCGGATGCTCTATATGGCGGCGATCCCGATCATGGCGTGGCCGACGTCCTTCGTCATGGTGCTGGTCACGGTCGCCTTCATCGCCGTGGTGCGCTGGACGGTGCTGCCGGTGGTGCGCGAAGGCGTCTATTCGGTCTTTTCCTGGTTCTATCTGCGCAAATGGGCGGTGTCGCTGGCGACGGAAGTGACGCTGGAGACGCTCTCGTCGCTCTACGCCACGGTCTATATGCGGACCTGGTACCGGCTGATGGGCGCCAAGATCGGCAAGGATTCCGAAATCTCGACCAATATTCCGGGCCGCTACGATCTGGTCGAGATCGGCGAGAAATGTTTCATCGCCGACGAGGTGATCCTCGGCGATGAGGACGTCCGGCGCGGCTGGATGCGCCTCGAAAAGCTCAGGACCGGCTCGCGCGTCTTCATCGGCAATGACGGCGTGCTGCCGCCCGGCGCCGATATTCCCGACGGCGCGCTGATTGGCATCAAGTCCAAGCCGCCGGCCAATGACGAAATGTCGGAAGGCGACACCTGGTTCGGCTCGCCGCCGATCAAGCTGCCGGTGCGCCAGAAATTCGACGCCGGCGGCGCCAACTGGACCTATGAGGCGCCGCGCTGGAAGAAATTCGTCCGCGCCTGTTTCGAGGCGGTGCATATCTCGCTGCCGACCATGCTCTATATCACCTTCGGCACCTGGGCGATCGAATGGTTCGGTCCGGCCGTGCTGGAAGGCGATTACTGGGCCGTGCTGTGGATGTTCGTCGTTTCCTCGACGGTCATCTCGATCGCGATGGTCGCCGTGGTGATCATTGTGAAATGGGCGACCATGGGCCGCTACCAGCCGGTCATGAAACCGATGTGGTCGTGGTGGGCGATGCGCACCGAGGCCATGGCCGTGCTCTATTGGGGCCTCGCCGGCAAGGTCATGCTGGAGCATCTGCGCTGCACGCCCTTCCTGCCCTGGGTTCTGCGCCTGCTCGGGGCCAAATTCGGCAAGGGCTGCGTGCTCGACATGACCGACATCACCGAATTCGACTGCATCGAGGTCGGCGATTTCTGCAATCTCAATTCGCTTTGCGCCCTGCAGACCCATCTTTACGAGGACCGGGTCATGAAGGTCGGCCGGGTCAAGATCGGCTCCGGCGTCACCGTCGGCTCGGGCTCCACCGTGCTCTATGACACCCATATCGGCGACTTTGCGCGCCTTGGCCCGCTGACCATCGTCATGAAGGGCGAATCCATCCCCGCCCATACCGAATGGACCGGCGCGCCGGCCATGCCGACCCGGCATGTCAAGGCGGACGCCTGAGGCGAAAGCGTGACGGGTCAGGTCCGAACTGATTCGGATCTGAATTGTTGCGGTGGCGAGAAATTAATCCTTCCAAGAGGATTTTCGCGCAGGTTTTTTGCGGCGGATGTCCAAGCAAGTGATTTTATTAAGCTTCGCCGACGTAGGTTGAGCCATGCTCAAGTGCCTTGCTCCCTTGCGGCGTTGGCTTAGATCGGCCGCTACAACCTTGTCCGACCGGAACGTCGATGATGAATTGCTTCGTCATCTGATCGATTCCCTCTGCGTGTCGCCGAGTTCCTTGTTCGTGGCCATGGGCATGAGCATCGTGCTCACGCTCACCGTCTGGCTTTTGACCTGGGATCCCTTGTGCGGCTTGTTCGCCGGGCTGAACATCGTGATCGGCGTCAGGCGCCTGCGGCTCGACAATCAATATCGCCGCCTCAAGGGCGTCACACTCGACCGCACGCGGCTACTCGGCTTCGATCGCCAGTTCCTGATCTGGTGGACGATGTTCGCGGCGGGCATTGGCTTCGAGAATTTCCTGCTGGTTGCCCGGACCAACGAGCCGGCCGACTGGACGCTGGCGAGCGCGATCGCGGTGGGCTTCACGGTCGCCTTCGCCCTGCGCAGCGCCGGCCGAATGAAATTGTTCATCGCCCAGGTCCTGACCATGTGCGCGCCGATGACGCTGGCTTATGCGATCATCCCGGTGAAGAACGGCCACGCTTATTCCGCTCTGCTGATGGCGCTGATCGTCGCCGCGATCGTGCTCGGCTTCGCCGCCCATGAGCGGATCGTCGAACTTTATTGCGCCAATCTTCGCACCCGGCATATGGCGCATAACGACATGCTGACGGGCCTGATGAACCGCTTCGCTTTTTCCGAGGCGCTGGACCGCGAGATCGAGCGTGGCGACATCGGCTCGCGCGAGGCTTTCAGCCTGCTGGTCATGGATCTCGACCGCTTCAAGGAGATCAACGACATGCTCGGCCACAACACCGGCGACGCGGTGATTGTGGAAATGGCGGCGCGGCTGCGCCGGGTGGTCAATTCCGATGATATTGTCGGCCGTCTCGGCGGCGACGAGTTCATCATCCTCGCGCGCGGCGGCGGCAGGGAGGGGACGGAAGTCCCGCTGGCGCTGACGGATCGAATCGTCGCGGCGCTGCGCGAGCCGATCACGCTGGACGGCTCGTCGATCCCGGTCAGCGCGAGCATTGGCGTGGTCCATTATCCGGATCATGGCGTCGCCGCGCAGGAATTGCTGAAAAAGGTCGATATCGCGCTTTACGAAGCAAAGAGGCGCGGCCGCAATCGCGCCTGTGTGTTCGACGAGTCGATGCAGGCGCGGTTCAACGAGGCGCGCATCATGGAGCTCGAAATCGAGACGGCGGTCGCGCGCAACGAATTCGAGCCCTGGTTCCAGCCGATCGGCAATATCGAAAACGGCAAGGTCGTCGGCTTCGAGGCCTTGGCGCGCTGGCCCCATCCGGTGCGCGGCATGATCCCGCCGGTCAAATTCATTCCCTGTTCCGAGCAGACCGGCGCCATCATCCGCATCGGCGAGCAGATTCTCGAAAAGGCCTGCGTGGCCGCGCTGAGCTGGCCGGGCGACCTTTATGTCGCGGTCAATCTCTCGCCCGTGCAGTTCCGCCAGCCGCAGAAACTCGTCGCCATGGTCAAGAGCGTGCTCGCCCGCACCGGCCTGCCGCCGTCACGCCTCAATCTCGAAGTCACCGAGACCTTGATGATGGAGGACACCGAGCAGACCCGCGCCGCCATTGTCGAACTGGCCGGGTTGGGCATCGGCGTTTCGCTGGATGATTTCGGCTCCGGATTCTCGTCCTTGTCCTATATCCACTCCTATCCGTTCTCGAAGATCAAGATCGACAAGAGCTTCATCGATCATATCGAAAACGGCCGCGAATCGGTGGCCATCGTCTCCGCCGTGCGCGTCCTCGCCGAAAAGCTCGACATGGAGCTGGTCGCGGAGGGCGTGGAGACGCTGCGCCAGCATATGGTGCTGCGGCAACTCGGCGTCACCCAGGCGCAGGGCTATTTCTACGGCAAGCCGCAGCCGCGCGCCGCCTTGTCGGACAACCCCCTTCGGGTTGCCGTAGGCTAAACTGTTGCCGTCGCACTTGCGGCGGTCCGCCCCGGGCGCTAATTTCACGAGTTGACAATAAGCCTGCGCCTGGGGAGGAAAATGACCAGCGATATCGACGCCTTGCGGGTCTGGTTCCGACTCATTCGCCTGAATACCCGCACCCGTCTGGCGATCGCCAATCGTTTGCGCGCCTTCGATCTCTCCGTCCCGCAATGCGACGTCCTCACCACTTTGACGGAGCGTGAGGGCCTGTCGCAGCAGGAGCTGGCGGCGCGGCTCTATGTCACCAAGGGCAATATTTCCGGTCTGATCGACCGTCTGGTCGCCAGCGGGCTGGTCGAGCGCAGGGCGCTCGCCGGCGACCGCCGCTCCCACGCCATTCACCTGACCCCCGCGGGCCGCGAGCTGGCGCAGCGCGGCATCGAGGCGCAAAAGGCTTTCGTCACCCAGACCTTCGGGCGCATCGCCCCGGAGCGCTTGGCGCTGCTCGATGAATTGCTGGTCGAGGCGCGCGAGCTGGTGCGAGAGCACGATCATCTGGCCGTCGAGGGCGCCGAGGCTTGACGCCAGCGGGTTTCGACGAGGCCTTTTTCGCCGCGCCCGCGACCGTGTGGCGCGAGGGGCTCGACCGCCACGCCTTTTCCGCTTCCGAATTGCTGGCCGGGGTCTGGGAACGGATTCTCCAGCGCAATCCCGCCGTCAACGCGCTGGCGGCCTATGATTTCGAAGCGGCCGCGCTTCAGGCCGCCGAATCCGACCGCCGCATCGCGCGCGGCGAGGCGCGGGCGCTGGAAGGCCTGCCGATCACGATCAAGGACAGTTTCGAGACCGCCGGCCTGACCACGACCTGCGGCGCGCAGGAGCTGGCCGATTACCGGCCGGAGCGGGACGCCGCCGCCGTCGAACTTCTGCGCGCGGCCGGTGCGGTCATTCTCGCCAAGACCAATGTCCCGCGCCTCACCGGCGATTTTCAGACCCATAATCCGATCTTCGGGCTGACCTCCAATCCCTGGGACCTGTCTCGCACGCCCGGCGGCTCGTCGGGCGGCTCGGCGGCGGCGGTGGCGTCGGGGTTCTGCGCTTTCGACCTCGGGTCGGACCTCGGCGGCTCGATCCGCTGGCCCTCCCACGCCTGTGGCCTGTTCGGGCTCAAGCCGAGCTGGGGCCGCGTCCCGCTCGTCGGCCATATTCCGCCGCTGCCGGCGCTGCGGCTGAAAAATCCGCCCGATCTCGCGGTGGCGGGGCCGCTGGCCCGCTCGGCGACCGATCTGGATCTGGCGTTTCGGCTGCTGGCGGGGCAGGGGCAAGCGGCGCCCGACGGCCTCGCCGGCCGGCTCGAAAATCGTCGCCTGCGGCTGGCGCTGTGGCTCGATCCGGCCTTCGCGCCGGTCGACGCCGATGTCGAGGCCGGCGTGCGGCTCGCCGCCGAGGCTTTGGCCTGCGCCGGCGCGCGGCTCGACGAGGCGCGTCCGTCCTTCGCCTTTTCGGACTCCTTCGAAATCTACGCCACGCTCAGTTTCGCCATTAGTTTCGCCAGCCTACCGGCGACGGAGCGCGCCCGCTACGCCGATACGGCGCGGGATTTCGCGCCGGACGACCGGTCCTATCCGGCCATGCGGGCCCGCGCCGCCCGGATCGACGCCGCCGCTTTCGCGCGCCTGTCCGAGCGCCGCGCCGCGATCCGCGACGGTTTCGCCGCCTTTTTCGCCGATTATGACGCGATCCTTTGTCCGCCTGCGCCCTGCCTCGCCATTCCGCACGACCTGTCGCCGTCGCCGATCGACCGACGCCTGGCCACCAGCGTCGGCGATCTGCCGTATTTTGACCTGCTGAAATGGGCGAGCCTGGCGTCGCTGTCCCACCTACCGGCGGCGGTCGCGCCGGTCGCGCTGGCCCCGCTGGGCCTGCCCTGCGGGGTGCAGATCATCTGCCCGCTCGGCGCGGATCGCGACGCCATTGCGATAGCGGGCCTGATCGAACGGCTCACCGGCGGATTTCGGTCGCCGGACGCGCGCTGAAAGCAAAGCTCAAGCAGCGCGGCGGCGCGGCTGCCGTTCGTTTCAGGACGGCCGCCAAGCGGCAGACTTAACGCGGAATTTATCTTAACGGCGCAATGTCGCAGGCGGAATTCAGCGGTCGTCAACCATGCGGCCGGAGTCTCCCTGTTGGTGCGAGTGAGAAGAGTCCCGTCATGAGCGAGCAAGAAATCATTGTTCCGCCGCAGCCGCGCCGCCAGGACGCGCGCGACCTGCAGGCGCGTCTTTATCGTGAAATCGGCCTCGCGGCCGTGGAGGCCGAATTGTTCGCCCCGCGCCCCGAACTGACGGCCGCGCCTGAGGTCAAGGCCGACGTCCGGTTTGAAACGCGCGCCGACCGCTCGCCTCGCATCGCGGCGCCCAAGCGGGACGCCGCCTGAATCGGCGACGCGGCAAGGATCGGTTTTCCATTTTTCGCGCTCGGGGTTGGCAAGCCCTCCCCGGGCGGATTATCACAACCCCCGTGGAGGAGAGGGCCGCCGGCTCTCCCTGTCGTGGGCGCCTGAATGATCGATCGTCGTCGCTTTCTCGCCCGTGGTCTCGCGTTGCCGTTGCTCGGCGCGTCGACCGCCGCCTACGCCATTGGCGTCGAGCCGAATTTCCTGCTCCAGGTCAAAACCTATTTCATTACGCCGCCGCGCTGGCCGCAGGGGCTGAACCTGCGCCTCGCCGTGATTTCCGACATCCATGCCGGCGAGCCCTTCATGAGCGCGGCGCGCATCCGCCGCATCTGCGAGGCGACCAACGCCCTGCAGCCGGACGCCGTCCTGATGCTGGGCGATTTCAACGCCGGCCATTTCTTCGTCACGCGCGCCGTCGACGCGCAGGAGACCGCCGAGGCGCTTTCGATCCTGCGCGCGCCGCTCGGCTGCTACGCCGTGCTGGGCAATCACGATTGGTGGCATGGCCCGCTGCTGACCTCGCCCTCCGACGGCGCCGCCGCGATCCGGCGCGCTCTGCGCCAAGCCGGCGTGGTCGTTCTCGAAAATGACGCGGTTCCGCTGACCAAGGACGGGCGGCGCTTCTGGCTGGTCGGGCTGGGCGACCAGATGATCGACCGCCTGGCGCAGGAGGGCGTGGACGGGGCCGCCGGCGGCGGCGACGATCTCGCGGGCTCCCTCGCCAAGGTGACCGACGACGCGCCGATCATTCTCATGGCTCATGAGCCTTTTATTTTCTGGACGACGCCAAAGCGGGTCGCGCTGACATTGTGCGGCCATACGCATGGCGGCCAGATCAGTCTGCCGGTGATCGGCTCCCCGGTCGGCTATCTTCGCTTCGGACGCAAGCTGATTTACGGCCATCTCGTGCACGACGACCGCCATCTCGTCATTTCAGGCGGGCTGGGCGAATCCGTCGTGCCGGCGCGTCTCATGCGTCCGCCGGAAATTGTCGAGGTCGTGCTGGGCGAAGCCGAGCCGCCGCGGGCCCAGTTCGTCGGCTGGTAGGCGGGAAAGGCTTACACGCCCATCAAGGTCAGGACGTGGGCGGCGACGGAGCGCGCGAGGCCGTCGAGGTCGTAGCCGCCTTCGAGAACGGATACCAGCCGTCCCCCGCAGACGCGGTCGGATACGTCCATCAGCTTGCCGGTCGCCCAGGCGAAATCCGCCTCCACCAGATTGAGATTGGCGAGCGGGTCGCGGCGATGCGCGTCGAATCCGGCGGAAACGATCACGAGATCAGGGCGGAACTGTTCGAGCCGAGGCAGGATGGCGACTTCCATCGCCTCGCGAAACTGCATTCCGCCATCGCCGGCGTTGAGCGGGGCGTTGACGATATTATTGTGCTCGCCGCGCTCGCCGCTCGCGCCCGTGCCGGGATAAAGCGGCATTTCATGGGTCGAGAGATACATCACATTGGGGTCGGACCAGAAAATATCCTGCGTTCCATTGCCGTGATGAACGTCGAAATCCATGATCGCGACCCGCTCCGCGCCATGCTTGGCGATGGCGTGGCGGGCCGCGACGGCGGCGTTGTTGAAAAAGCAGAAGCCCATCGGCGTCGCGCGCTCGGCGTGATGGCCCGGCGGGCGCAGCGCGACGAAGGCGTTGTCCACATCGCGCCGCATTACTTCGTCGACCGCCTGGCAGGCGCCGCCGATGGCGCGAAAGGCGGCGGCGAGCGTGCCTGGGCTCATGGTCGTATCGCTGTCGAGGCGCGCGAATCCGTCGCGGGGCGAGGTCTGCTCCAGCGCCTGGACATAGGATTCCGGATGGACCCGCAGAGCCTGTTCGCGCGTGCCGTTGTCCGCCTGCGCGCGGATCAGCGTCATGAATTTCTCATGTTCGAGAATTCGTTCGATCACCCGGACGCGGTCGGGCCTCTCGGGGTGGCCGGGGCCATTGTCGTGATTGAGGCCGGCGGGATGGGTCAGCAGAAGCGTGTTCAATTCAGGCTCACAAACAGAAAATCGCAAAACGTCCCGGATCGCGCCGCAAATTTGGGTAGCAAGGGGGCCGGAGAGCCCCAGGAGCGTCGGGAGGACGCCATTCCGAGCAGAAGATCGCGCTATTCCGCCCGGCTGTCCAACGAAGTTTAGGTCTTAGGCCCAAAGTAGAAGATATTGGCGGCTTCACGCCGGATTGCGCGTCGCCAGGGCGCGTTTTGTTAAGGCTTCGCCTTGCATTGTGACGACACTGTGGCCGCTACGCCACAAAGCTTTATAATCGACGCGATATGCGGCCGCGCGCTCGTGACGCCGGGGCTCTTTATGGTAATGAATTGATGAAATCATGTCGCTGGGGCGGCGCGCTGAAACCGGGGCGGTACGATGAATTTGCGGACGATTGCTTGCATTGGCTTGATTTCGGCGGCCCTGGCCGGCTGCAATGGGGTCAGCACGCCGGATCCGACTCTCACCGGCCGTGACCGGGAGTTTCTGTCGCTCGCGCCGGCCGGCAATCCGCCGGCCGAATATGGCCGCTATATCGTGGACGATCCGACGGGCCAGCCGGCCGGGACGATCACCGTCGATACGTTCAAGAACTTCCTTTATTATTCCATGCCGAACAAGAAGGCGATCCGCTACGGCGTCGCCACCGGCAGCGAGGCCGCCGGCTGGACCGGCGAAGCCACCGTCGGCAAGATGGCGGAATGGCCGCGCTGGGTGCCGCCGGCGGACATGCTCGAGCGTTGGCCGCACCTGCGTCCGACCGCCGAAGCCGGCGGCCTGCCGGGCGGTCCGGACAATCCGCTCGGCGCCCGCGCGATGTATCTCTATCAGGGCAACAAGGACACCCTCTACCGCATCCACGGCACCAACGAGCCGGACAAGATCGGCCAGCACGTGTCGTCTGGCTGCATCCGCATGCGCGATATCGACGCCATCGACCTGTATAACCGGGTCAAGATCGGCACCAAGGTCATCGTCGCCGATCGCGCTTATTGATCGTCTGGCCGCTCCGGCCAAACGGGGGCTGACAATCGAACCCTCCGGCGCCTTCTGGCCCCGGAGGGTTTTTTTGCGTCTCGCGGCCTATCCCTGTGTCGCCTCCATGCCCGCGACGGACCCGGGCTCGCGCAATTGACTCGCGTCGCCGGCGCGCCTAACAAGTCAGGCTCGACGGTCCCCGATCAACGGGGTTTGAAAGGGAATGCGGAGGGGGAGCCCCAACCGCAGCTGCCCCCGCAACTGTGAACGGGAAGCCGAACGCCACAGGCCACTGGTCGCAAGACCGGGAAGGCGGCGGAAGGCGCCAGACCCGTGAGCCAGGAGACCTGCCGTCGGATACTACACGCGATGGGCGGGGCGCTCTCGTCGCGGTTCGGCTTGCGGGCTTGGCCTGGGCCGGATGGCGGGTTTACCCGCCGGGCGCCGGTTCGGAGCCCGATACATGCGTCTTGCGAAAATTCCCGTCACCATCGTCACCGGCTTTCTCGGCGCCGGCAAGACCACGCTGATCCGCCACGTTCTAGCCCATGCGCGCGGGCGGCGGCTCGCTCTGGTCATCAATGAATTCGGCGATGTCGGCGTGGATGGCGAGATTTTGCGTCAGTGCGGCGCCGATTCCTGTCCGGAGGACAATATTATCGAGCTGGCCAATGGTTGCCTGTGCTGCACCGTGGCGGATGATTTCCTGCCCGCGATCGAAGGCCTGCTGGCGCGCGAGCCGCGTCCCGACCACATCATCATCGAAACCTCCGGCCTCGCTTTGCCGAAACCGCTGGTCAAGGCGTTCGACTGGCCGGACATTCGCGCCAAGCTCACGGTCGACGGCGTCGTCGCCGTGGTCGATTCCGCCGCCGTCGCCGACGGCCGCTTCGCCGATGACGAGGAAAAGCTCGCCGCCCAGCGCGCGCAGGATTTCGCGCTCGACCACGACAATCCGCTGGAAGAGGTCTATGAGGATCAACTGCTCTGCGCCGATCTGATCCTGCTCAACAAGGCCGATCTCCTGGAAGAAGAAGCACTGGAAAAAGTGCGCGCCGAAGTCGCCGGGGCCGTGCCGCGCGCGGTGAAAATCGTGCCGACGCGCGAGGGGCGCCTCGATGTCGATGTGCTGCTCGGGCTCGCGGCGGCGGCGGAGGACGATCTCGCCGCGCGGCCCTCACATCACGACGACGAGGAAGGCCACGACCACGACGATTTCGACACTTTCGTCGCGGCGCTGCCGCCGGCGCGCGATCCGGCGGCGCTTGCGGCCAAGCTCGCCGCCATCGCCAGCGACCATGACGTGCTGCGCATGAAAGGCTTTGTCGAGGTCGAGGGCAAACCGATGCGCCTGCTGGTGCAGGGCGTCGGCGGTCGGTTCTCGCACCAGTTCGACCGCCCCTGGCGCGCCGATGAGGACCGCGCCGGCCGCCTCGTGGTGATCGGACAGAAAGGCTTCGACCGCGCGGCGATCGAAGCGGCGCTTTCGGCTTAAAGACCATGCATCTCGTCCGTACGGATCAACGATCGTTCGACGAGGCGGCGCAGGCCGTCGATCTCGAACAATCGCCTGCGGACGTGGTCGCTCTGTCCTTCGCGGACAGCGATCTGTCGCTGCTGGCGGGCGCCCACGCGCCGCGCCATCCCAGCCTGCGGCTGGCGCCGCTGGCGCTGCTCAAACATCCCTATTCGGTCGATCTCTATGTCGAGAAGGTCTGCGCCCGCGCCCGCTTCGTGCTGGTGCGGCTGCTCGGCGGCATGGATTACTGGCGCTATGGCGTCGAGGAACTGGCGGCGGCGGCGCGCAAGCACGGCTTCGTTTTGGCGATCGTGCCCGGCGATGCGATGGAGGATGCGCGGCTCGAACAGGCTTCGACTTTGCCGCCCGACGCGCTGCGCCAGATCTGGGCCTATTTCCGTGACGGCGGGCCGGACAATATCGCCGCCTGCCTCGATTTCATCGCCACGCAGATCACGGGCGAGGGCGCCGCACCGGAGCCGCGTCCGGTTGCGCCCCTTGGCCTGTTCGCGCCGGGTTGCCGGCCGGGCGCCGAGGGCGCCGCGACCGCGCTGGTGCTGTTCTATCGCAGCGCCTTTCTCGCCGGCGACGACGCGCCCATCCGCGCTCTGGCCGAAGCGCTGGAGCGCGAAAATTTCCGCGTCCGAAGCTATTTCGTTTCCAGCCTCAAGGACCCCGCCGCCTGCGCGCCGCTCCTGAAAGCGCTGGCGGCGGAAAGGCCCGATGTCATCCTCAACGCCACGGCCTTTTCCGCGCGGCTCGATTCTGGCGCCGTGCTCGACGCCGCCGATGCGCCGGTCTTTCAGGTCATTCTCTCAGGCGCGCAGGCGCGGCAATGGCGCGAATCGCGGCGCGGCCTGTCGGCGGCCGATCTCGCCATGAATGTGGTGCTGCCGGAAGTGGACGGCCGCATCGTCACCCGCGCCATTTCCTTCAAGCGCGAGCAGGAGCGCCGCGATGCGCTGGAATTTTCGCCGGCGCTGCACGAGCCCGAGTCCGACCGCATCGCCTTCGTCGCCGCGCTGGCCGCGCGCTGGGCGCGCCTGCGCCGTCTCGCCAATGAAGACAAGAAACTGGCGCTGATCGTCTCGGATTATCCCGCCAAGGGCGGCCGCGCCGGCTATGCCGTAGGCCTCGACACCGAACAGAGCGTGCGTGCGATCATCGCGCGCCTCGCCGCCGAAGGCTATGACGCCGCGCCCGCGCCGGAAAAATGGCTCGAAGCCCTGCAGGCCGCGCCGCCGCTGGCGACGGTGTCGCTGCGGGCCTATCGCGCTTTTCTCGACGGCCTGCCTGCGGATTTCGTCGCCGCGCTCGAAGCCTGCTGGGGCGGTCCGGAAAGCGACGCCTCCGCCTCCGACGGCGCCTTCGCCTTTCGTTTCCTGCGCCTCGGCAAGATCGTGCTCGCCTTGCAGCCCGATCGCGGCGCGGCGGACAATCGCAAGGCCGATTATCATGATCTGGCTCTGCCGCCGCGACATGGCTTTCTCGCCTTCTATCTCTGGCTGCGCGCACGCGAGACAATCGATGCGCTGGTTCATTGCGGCGCGCATGGCTCGCTGGAATGGCTGCCCGGCAAGAGCGTGGCGCTCGGCGGCGATTGCGCGCCGGAAATCGCGCTCGGTCCCGTGCCGCTGGTCTATCCCTTCATCGTCAATAATCCCGGCGAAGCGGCGCAGGCCAAGCGCCGCTCCGCCGCCGTTATCGTCAGCCATCTGTCGCCACCGCTGGTCAAGGCGGGCGCTCATGGCGCGCTGGCCGAAATCGAGGCTTTGTTCGACGAATATGCCCAGGCGCAGGGCCTCGATCCGCGCCGCGCCAAGATGCTTGCCGATCTCATCCTGCAGCGCGCGGAAAGCGCCGGCCTTTTGCGCGAATGCGGCGTCGAAGCGGAAAGCGCGGCCGATGAGGACGCCCTGATCCGGCTCGACGGCTGGCTGTGCGACCTGAAGGAAATGCGCATCAATGACGGCCTGCATGTGTTCGGCCGCTCGCCGCAGGGCGCTTTGCGGGACGAGACGCTGGCGGGCTATGAAACAAGCGATCTCGCGGAACGGCTCGACTCCTGCGGCGCGGCGGAAATGCAGGCGCTTGTTCATGCGCTGAACGGCGGTTTTGTGGCGCCGAGCCCGTCCGGCGCGCCTGGGCGCGGACGCAAGGACGTGCTGCCGACCGGGCGCAATCTGTTCTCGGTCGATCCGCGCGCCGTGCCGACCCGCACCGCCTGGGAGATCGGCCGCAAGCTCGCGGGCGACGTCATCGAACGCTATTTGCAGGATCATGGCGACTGGCCGCGCCGGATCGTGCTGGACCTGTGGGGCAGCGCCTCGATGCGCACCGGCGGCGACGATCTCGCTCAGGCCTTCGCCTTGCTGGGCGTGCGCCCCGTGTGGGACGCCGCCTCGACACGCATGAGCGGTTTCGAAATTCTGCCGCTCGCCCAGCTCGGCCGTCCGCGCGTCGA
>NZ_JAYSBG010000032.1:0-18182 GCF_041915505.1 Rhodoblastus sp.
CATTGGCCGACGGCGCGTTCGGGAAGCCCGAGCAGAAGGCGGATGACGGATCGGTCGAGTTGTCGCTGACGCTCGATGACAACAAGACAGCCTCGCTGGTCTTTGGGCAATATGATCAGAATCTGGCGCGGATCGAGCGCCGGCTGAATGTCGCGCTCAACGCCAATGGCAATCATGTCGCGATCAAGGGGCCGGCCGAGGCGGCGGGCCACGCGCGCAGGGTGCTGCAGATTCTGTGGGATCGGGCGCGGGCGGGCCAGCCGGCGACCATGGGCGATGTCGATGGCGCGATCCAGGAATGCGCGCTGCAGGGCAATCTGTTCCCCAAGGAGACGCAGAGCCCGCGCTCGACCTTCGAGCAGATCGCCACGCGCAAAAAGGGCTCTGTCAGGGCGCGGACAGCGGCGCAGGATCTTTATATCCGCGAATTGCGGCGGTTCGAACTGGTCTTCGCCGCCGGCCCCGCCGGCACCGGCAAGACCTGGCTCGCGGTCGGTCATGCGGTGTCGCTGCTCGAACAAGGCGTGGTCGAACGGCTGATCCTGTCGCGGCCGGCGGTGGAGGCGGGCGAGCGACTCGGCTTTCTGCCGGGCGACATGCGCGAGAAGGTCGATCCCTATCTGCGCCCGATCTATGACGCCCTGCAGGATTTCATGGACCCGCGCATGGTCGAACGCGGCATGCAGACGGGGATGATCGAGGTCGCGCCGCTCGCCTTCATGCGCGGGCGCACGCTCACCAATGCTTGCGTCCTGCTGGACGAGGCGCAGAACGCCACCTCGATGCAGATGAAAATGTTTCTCACCCGCCTCGGCGAAGGCTCGCGGATGATCGTGACGGGCGATCCGAGCCAGACCGACTTGCCGCCCGGACAGAAGTCCGGCCTGAGCGAGGCGATCGGCCTTCTGGCGCGGCTCGAGGGCGTCGGTCATGTGACCTTCACCGACGAGGACGTCGTGCGGCACGACCTGGTGCGCCGGATCGTCGGCGCCTATGAGGCGGCGGGGCGGCGCGAGCGGGAGAAGGTCGCGCCCCGATCGCCCGCCGACAAGGATTGGTCGCCATGACCGTTCCGAGCCTGGCGATTGAAATCGCGGTCGATTGCCCCGATTGGGGCCGCGTGCCGAATCTGGAGGCGCTGGTCGCCGATTGTCTGCGGGCGGCGCTCGACGAGACCGGCGATGTCGTTCGCGAAGGCGCGGAAGTCAGCCTGCTGTTTTGCGACGACGCGCGCATCCGCGAATTGAACCGGCAATTCCGCGCCAAGGACAAACCGACCAATGTCCTGTCCTTTCCGGGGCCGGAGCCGCTGGAGGAGGCGCATTTCCTTGGCGATATCGCGCTTGCCTTCGAGACCATTGACCGCGAGGCGCAGGAGCAGGGCAAGACCTTGGAAGGCCATTGCCGTCATATGATCGTCCACGGATTTCTCCATCTTCTCGGCTACGATCACGAAGACGCTGTCGAGGCGGAAGAGATGGAGGCGAGCGAAATTCGCGCCCTTCATGCCCTGGGCGTCGAAAATCCCTATCACGACGACAAAGAGAGAGAGACCGACGTCAATGGCCGCGCCTGAGCGGGATGAAGAGGAAAGTCCGGCCGTCGAGCGAAGTTCGGGCAGGCAGGGCGGCTCCGTCCTGGAGCGGTTGCGGGCCTTGTTCGGTCTGAGCGGCGCGTCGATCCGCGACGATATCGAGGACGCGCTCGACGACGCCTCGCTTGCGGATGATTTCAGCCCGCAAGAGCGGACCATGCTCAAGAATGTGCTGGGTCTGCATGAAATCCGGGTGAGCGATGTGATGGTGCCGCGCGCCGACATCATATCCGTGCCGATCGAGGCTTCGCTCGCCGCTGTTCTTTCGACCTTCCGCACCGCCGGCCATTCGCGCTTTCCCGTGATCGGCGAAACGCTCGACGATCCGCGCGGCATGGTGCACATACGGGATTTCGTCGATTTCATCGCGGCGACGGCCGAAAAGAGCCTGTCGGAGCGGCCGGCCGGGCTGAATGGCGCGGGGCCGGCGCAGCACGCAGCCATCGCCGGCGATTTGCGCCAGGCGGAAATCATGTCGGTCGATCTTCGCCTGTCGCTGGAAGCCGCGGGCATTTTGCGGCCGGTGCTGTTTGCGCCGCCCTCGATGCCCGCGCTGGACCTGCTCGTCAAAATGCAGGCGACCCGCACCCATATGGCTCTGGTGATCGACGAATATGGCGGAACGGACGGCCTCGTCACGATCGAGGACATTGTCGAAATGATCGTCGGCGATATCGAGGACGAACATGATCTCGACGAAAGCCCGAAGATCGAGCGGACCGCGCCGGGCGTATTCGTCGCCGACGCGCGCGTGAGCCTCGACCAGGCGTCGGATATCACCGGCCTCGATCTGTCGGCGCATGGCGAAAAAGAGGAGGTCGACACGCTCGGCGGGCTCGCCGCGGCCTTTTCCGGCCGCGTGCCGATTCGCGGCGAGGTTGTGGCCAGTCCCGATCGCCGGTTTGAATTCGACATTCTCGACGCCGATCCGCGGCGGGTGAAGCGGCTGAAACTGCGGCTGACCGACGAACAATCGGGCGGCGAGGGCGCGCCGGAGCCTGAATGATAGCGCGCTTGGCGTTTTCGGGCGGGGCGCTTTCCTGGGGAAAGCGCCCCCTCGACGGCGGCTAGGGGTTCGCATTCGCGCGCGCGCGCGATTAGAATCCCCCGTGAATCGGATTCCTTCCGGGCGCGCGCCGTCCGTCCCCGCCCGATCGTCCTTCACCCCGGAAAAGGCCAATGTTTGCACTTGCCCAGCGCGTCATTCTTGCCGAGGGCTGGACGCGGCGGCTGATCGCCTTCCTCGGGGGCGCGACAGGCGCTCTGGCTTTGGCTCCGGTCGGGTTTTTCCCGGCCTTTTTCATACCCATGACCCTTTCCGTCTGGCTGCTCGACGGTTCGGGCGGCGAGTCGCTGCTGGCCGGTTTGCGGCGCGCGGCGGGCGCCGGCTGGTGGCTCGGTTTCGGCTATTTCGTCGCCGGACTGTGGTGGCTCGGCGCCGCCTTTCTCGCGGAAGCGGACCGCTTCGCCTGGGCCCTGCCCCTCGGCGTGTTCGGCCTTCCCGCCGTCCTGGCCGTTTTCACCGCGCTCGGCTTCGCCTTCGCGCGCCTGTTGTGGTCCGCCGGCCCGGCGCGGCTGTTCGCGCTGGCGGCCGGGTTGAGCGCCGCCGAGGCGCTGCGCGGCTCGGTCCTGACCGGCTTTCCGTGGAACGATTTCGGCATGGCGCTCGGCGATAATCTCGTCCTCGCGCAAACAGCGTCGTTATGGGGGCTTTACGGCCTGACTATCCTGTCGGTCCTGATTTTCTCGGCGCCCGCGCTGCTGGCCCAGCCGGGCCGGCGCCGCGTGTTTTATGGCGCGCTGGCGCTTCTGGCCGGCCTCGGCCTGTTCGGCTTCATCCGCTTGTCGGCGCCCTCGGCCGAGGTCAAGGGCGTTCGTCTGCGTATCGTCCAGCCCAATGTGCCGCTGGAGGATTTCCGCATCGACCGCCGCGACCAATTGCTGGAGCATTATCTCAGCCTCTCCGACCGCGCGACCTCGCCGCAGACCAGCGGCGTCGCCGACGTCACCCATCTGTTCTGGCCGGAATCCTCCTTTCCCTTCATTCTCGGCCGCGACGGCGCGGCTTTGTCCCTGCTGGCGTCGCGGCTTCAGAACGCGGTCCTGTTCACGGGGGCAGCGCGCGCCGACGGCGAGAACAGCGGGCACTATTTCAACGCGATCCAGGTCATTTCCGGCGGCGAGATCAAGGAGAGCTATGACAAGAAGCATCTGGTCCCGTTCGGCGAATATCTGCCCCTCGCCCGCGTGCTCCGGCGTCTCGGAATCTCGCAATTCGTAGCCATTCCCGGCGGGTTCGACTCGGGCGAATCGTCGCGGTTCCTGACCGCGCCGGGCCTGCCGCCAGTCGTGCCCATGGTCTGTTACGAATCGATTTTCCCGAATGAAATCGCGAACCGGATC
Organism: Rhodoblastus sp.; assembly: GCF_041915505.1. Taxonomy (GTDB): domain Bacteria; phylum Pseudomonadota; class Alphaproteobacteria; order Rhizobiales; family Beijerinckiaceae; genus Rhodoblastus. The sequence continues at coordinate 3,998 of NZ_JAYSBG010000032.1, forward strand.
AATGCGCAGCCCCTGCGTCCCGGCGCGCTGCTCAATGTCACCAATGACGGCTGGTTCGGCCTGACCTCGGGGCCCTACCAGCATTTCGCCCAGGCGCGCCTGCGGACGATCGAACAGGGACTGCCCTTGATTCGCGCCGCCAATACCGGCGTCTCCGCGATCCTCGATCCCTATGGGCGCGCGGTCGCCATCGCGCCGCTTGGCGTGGAGGCGGTCCTCGACGGAGGCCTGCCCAAGGCGTTGCCGCCGACTCTTTTTTCGCGTTTCCCCTATACCGGCCCGATTGTTCTATGGATTCTGGCGCTGATCGGAGCCTTCCTCCGGCCGCGCCGGATTTGACTTTAGGTCAGCCCCTGACGCAAACTAGGGTTGTATTCCCACAGGCTCGATCTTCGTGACAAAAGTTCCCAATCCCATCGACAGACATGTCGGCGCGCGGGTCCGCATGCGGCGCATGCTGATCGGCATGAGCCAGGAAAAGCTCGGCGAGGCGCTCGGCCTGACCTTCCAGCAAATCCAGAAATATGAGAAGGGCGCGAATCGGATCAGCGCCAGCCGCCTGCAGCAGATTTCCGAGGCTTTGAACACGCCGCTGGCCTATTTCTTCAAGGGCGCGCCCTCCTCGGACGGCGCCCCTCAGGGCGGATTCGCGGAAGCCGGCGTCGAAGAGGGTCGGGTGAACGACTTCGTGATGACCGCCGAAGGGCTGAGCCTCAACCGGGCTTTCGCGCGCATTTCCGATCCCAAGGTGCGCAAGAAGATCGTCGATCTCGTCACCGCGCTGGCCGACGGAAATGAGGCGGAATGACCGTCGGTTCGTTCGTTATATCGAACAAATTGCTGTAAACAGCTTGACGAAACGAACGATATCCCTTTAAACCTTCGATCATGGCGCATCGAAACCGGTGTGCGAAAGGCGACGCGCCGTCCAATCGGGCGCCTCCTTTCGCGTCGGCGCGGCGCTTTCAAGCCGCTCGGACGCGGGGCCTCGGCGAACCGTCCGATCGAATGAATGTTCCGGACCCGGACCGCCCTCCGCGCGGCCGAGGCCTCGATTTTGGAGAGAGTTCGTGGCTCGCAGCGATTTTCTGTTCACTAGCGAATCCGTGTCCGAAGGACATCCCGACAAGGTGGCGGACCGGATTTCCGATGAAATCGTCGATCTGTTCTATCGCGAAGGCGCGAAGGCCGGATTGGATCCGTTTCAGATTCGCGTCGCCGCCGAAACATTGGTGACGACTAATCGCGTGGTCATCGCCGGCGAAGTGCGCGGCCCGTCGCTTTCGCACGCGCAGATCGAGACCGTCGCGCGCGAGGCGATCAAGGATATCGGCTACGAGCAGACCGGTTTCCACTGGGAAAACGCTGAGATCGAGATCCTGCTCCACGCCCAGTCGGCGGATATCGCCCAGGGCGTCGATTCGTCGGGCAACAAGGACGAGGGCGCCGGCGACCAGGGCATCATGTTCGGCTACGCCTCGAATGAAACCGCCGATCTGATGCCGGCGCCGCTCTATTACGCCCACAAGATTCTCGCCTCCTTGTCCAAGGCGCGGAAGACCGGCGACGGCGCCGCGATCAAGCTCGGCCCGGACGCCAAGAGCCAGGTGACGGTCAAATATATCGGCGGCAAGCCGGTCGGCGTCACCCAGATCGTGCTCTCGACCCAGCATGTCGATGAAGACCTGAGCTCCGAGGACGTCCGCGCGATCGTCGAGCCCTATATTGTCGAGGCGCTGCCGAAGGGGTGGATTTCCGACGAGACGGTCTGGCACGTCAATCCGACCGGCAAATTCGTGATCGGCGGCCCGGACGGCGACACCGGCCTGACCGGACGCAAGATCATTGTCGACACTTACGGCGGCGCGGCGCCCCACGGCGGCGGCGCCTTCTCGGGCAAAGACCCGACCAAGGTCGACCGCTCGGCCGCTTATGCGGCGCGCTATCTCGCCAAGAATGTCGTGGCGGCGGGGCTCGCGGATCGCGTGACGATCCAGCTTTCCTACGCGATCGGCGTGACCGACCCGCTGTCGATCTATGTCGACGCCCACGGCACCGCCAAGGTTGACGAGGCGGCCCTGGAAGACGTGCTGTTCAAGATCGTTCGCCTGTCGCCGCGCGGCATTCGCGAACATCTCCAGCTCAACCGCCCGATCTACGCCCGGACCTCGGCCTATGGCCATTTCGGCCGCGCCCCGGACGCCGAAGGCGGCTTCACCTGGGAAAAGACCGATCTGGTCGACAAGCTCAAGGCCCATTTCGCCTGATATCGGACCGGAATGACTGCGGTTGAAACGAAGGAGCCGCATCGCACGCGTCGCGATGCGGGTCTTTATGGAAGGCGCAAGGGCAAGACCCTGCGCCCCTATCAGGCTGGCCTGGTCGAGACGCTGCTGCCGCAGGTCGCGCTCGATCTGTCCGCGCCGATCGACGATCCTGCAAAACTGTTTCCACAACGCCCGGACGATCTGCGTCTCGAAATCGGCTTCGGCGGCGGCGAACATCTCGCCGCCGACGCCCACGCCCATCCGGAACGGGGCTTTTTCGGCTGCGAGCCCTTCGTCAATGGCGTCGCCAAATTGCTGGTCGAGATCGAAACGCGCGGCCTCGCCAATGTCCGGGTCCATCCCGGCGACGCCGGCGAGCTGATCGACGCGCTGCCGGCGCGCAGCCTGTCGGGCGTTTATCTGCTTTATCCCGATCCCTGGCCGAAACGGCGGCACAAGGAGCGCCGCTTCGTCTCGGACGACATGCTGGCCCGGCTCGCGCGCGCGATGCGGCCCGGCGCGGAATTGCGCTTCGCCACTGATATCGATGATTATGCCGGATGGACGCTCGCCCGGATTCTGCGCTCGCCCGATTTCGACTGGCCGGCGGGCGGCGTCGAGGATTGGCTCCGTCCCTGGGCGGAGTGGCCCGGCACGCGCTATGAAGCGAAAGCTTTTCGCGAAGGCCGGCGGCCGGCTTATTTCACCTTCGTCCGGCGTTAAGCCTCGACGCCTGCAGCGCCGGCCTGGCGGCCATAGCGGTGCAATTGCGTTCCATTCGCCTTCAGCCAGGCCTCGGCTTTGTCCGTTTGCGGGCAGAGGCTTTTGGTCAGGGCCCAGAATTGCTCGGAATGGTCGTGATGGCGCAGATGCGCGGTTTCATGCGCGGCAAGATAATCCAGCACGAAGGGCGGCGCCAGAATCAGGCGCCATGAGAAATTGAGCGCGCCTCGCGCGGAACAGGAGCCCCACCGGCTGGAGGTGTCGCGCAAGGTCAGGCTGATTGGTCGGCGCCCCGCTTTGGCGGCGTGCAGGCTCACCGCGCGCTCGAGATCGCGGCGCGCCTCCTCGCGCAGGAAAGCCGTGACGCGGCGCTCGAAATGAGCGGGCTCGCCGGAGGCGCAAATCGACGGCCGCCCATCGACCTCCTCGATCCAGACCGGCCCGCGCCGCGCCATTGCCCCCGGCAAAGCGCGCGGCGCGGGCCGGGGGCAATGGCGCAAGACATGGTCGATTCCGCGCAAGGGAATGGTCGCGCCGGGCAGGAAACGGGCGCGCTGCGGCAGACGGGCCAGCCGATTGGCGAGCCATCCGGCATGGGCCTGCGCGAAATCCCGCGCCTGGCCGAGCGAGGCGCGCAGCGGCATGGTGAGCACGGCGTCGCCCGTCGCTCCCCTGACGCGCAAGGTGAAGCGCCGCGCGGCGCTGTTGCGCTTGAGCGCGACCTTGAAAACGCGATCGTGATGCGCGACGTCGATCGCCGCGACGTCGCCCGGATCGCTGCGGCGGAAAACCTTGAACAGGGCGTCGAAACCGATCGCCTTTCTGGCCAAATGCGCGCTCCCGTCGTTCACTTTTGGCATTTCGGACAAAAGAAGGTCGAGCGGCCGTTTTGCGGCTTGCGTTCGATGATCCCGCCGCATCGCGGCGTCGAACATGATTCGCCAACCCGATTGTAAACACGAAAATTGTGCTGGAAATAGCCAAGCGAGCCATCCGCCTGGCGATGATCGCGCAGGGACGAGCCCCCGGCCGCGATCGCCTCCTCCAGAACGGCGCGGATCGCGCGCGCGAGCTTTTCGGCGCCCGGACGCGGCGCGCCATCCGCCCGCGCCAGATCGCCGGCGGCGCGGTCCGGGGCCAGGCCGGCGCGATGCAGCGCCTCGCAGACATAAATATTGCCGAGGCCGGCGATCAGCCTTTGATCGAGCAAAGCCGCCTTGAGCGTGGTTTTCCGCCCGGCGAACAGCCGCGCCAGCGCCTCCGCATTGAAACCGTTCGATAAAGGCTCGACCCCGAGGCCGGCGAAAAAGGGATGAGCGGCGAGCGTCGCCTGCTCGGCCAGGGTCATGAATCCGAAACGCCGTGGATCATTATAGATGACGCGCGCGCCGTCGAGGTGAAGCACGACATGGTCGTGCGTTGGATCTTTCGAGCGCGCATGGACGAACGCGCCCGGCGGGTCGCCCCCCTCTTCGACGCGAAAAGACCCGCTCATGCCGAGATGGGCGATCAGCGCCGCGCCGTCGTCCAGCGGCGCGATCAGATATTTCGCGCGCCGTTCGAGCCCGACGATGCGGCGGCCTGCGAGGCGCGTGGCGAAATCCTTCGGAAAGGGAAAGCGCAGATCCGGACGGCGCAGCTCGATCCGTTCGATCCGCGCGCCGACCAGCGTTGGCGCGAGCCCCCGCCGCACCGTTTCGACCTCCGGCAATTCCGGCATGACTTCCCCTTCAATTCGCGCGCCTGACGCGTTAGATAGCCATGCTGACGCTGCCGCGCTATGGTCGGCGCGGTGCTGGGAGTGGAAACATGCAGGATGGGGGCCGGTCGGACGCGACCTCGAGCCAGGCTGACGAGGCGCGGACCCATTTCGGCTATGCCGATGTCCGCCTCGACGACAAACAGCGTATGGTCGACGATGTCTTTCACAAGGTCGCGCATCGCTATGACGTGATGAACGATCTGATGTCGGGCGGTCTGCATCGGGTCTGGAAGGATATTTTCGTCGCCAAGGTGCGGCCCTCGAAGCGCTCGGCCTTCAAACATCTCGACGTCGCGGGCGGAACCGGCGACATCGCCTTCCGCGTGGCGCGGGCCGGCGGTCCCAAGACCGAAGTGACCGTGCTCGACATCAATCCGGACATGCTGAGCGTCGGGCGCGAACGCGCCGAGAAGAACGGCCTCGCCCGCCAGTTGAAATTCGTCGAGGCCAATGCCGAGGATTTGCCTTTCCCGGACGCGCAATTCGACGCCTATACGATCGCCTTCGGCATCCGCAATGTGCCGCGCATCGACAAGGCGCTGGCCGAGGCCTATCGCGTCCTGAAGCGCGGCGGCCATTTCCTGTGCCTCGAATTTTCGCAGGTCGAGGCGCCGGCGCTGGCGCGTATTTACGAATCCTATTCCTTTTCCGTGATTCCGACGATCGGCCGGCTGGTCACGGGCGAAGCGGAGCCCTATCGCTATCTGGTCGAATCGATCCGCCAGTTTCCGGCGGCCGAGGATTTCGCGGCCATGATCGAAAGGGCCGGCTTCCAGCGCGCCGGCTTCACGCGGCTGACCGGCGGCGTCGTCGCCATTCATTCCGGCTGGAAATTGTAACGAAACGAGCCTCCGGTGTTCGCCACGATCGGCCATGTCCTTCGCCTCGCGCGCGCCGGCTTCATCCTGGCGCGCGAAGGCGTGTTTTCCGGCGTCGACGCGGCGACCCTGCCGCTGGAGGCGCGGCCGGCTTTATGGCTGGCGGGGCTCGTCGCCCGCAGCGGCGGCGGCGTGGAGCGGCTCGCCCCGGCCATCGCACAGCTTGGCCCTTCCTATGTGAAGCTGGGCCAGTCGCTGGCCACGCGGCCCGATGTCGTCGGCGTCGCCGTGGCGCGCGAATTGGAGGCGCTTCAGGACCGCATGGCGCCCTTTCCGCGCGAGGTCGCGGTCAATGTGGTCGAAAAGGCTTTCGGGCGGCCGATCGGCGACGTCTTTTCCGAGTTGAGCGAGCCGGTCGCCGCCGCTTCGGTCGCGCAGGTGCATCGCGGCAAGGTGATCGAGGACGGCGTCGAGAAGCAGGTTGCTGTCAAGGTGCTGCGTCCGGGCATCGAGCGCCGCTTCCGCCGCGACCTCGGCGACATGTTCTTCGCCGCGCGGCAAGTCCAGCGCTTTTCCATCGAGGCGCAAAGGCTCAATCCGGTCGGCGTGGTCGATACGCTGGCGCGCTCGGTCAAGATCGAGATGGATTTCCGCCTCGAGGCGGCGGCGGCGTCGGAATTTGCCGAAAACACGCATGGCGATGACGATTTTCTCGTGCCCAGGGTCGATTGGGACCGCTGCGGCCGCGAAGTGATGACGCTGGAATGGATCGAGGGCATACCGCTTTCCGATCTCGACGCCCTGCGCCGCTCGGGGGCCGACCTCCCGCGCCTTGGCCGCACCTTGATCCAGTCCTTCTTGCGCCATGCCGTGCGCGACGGCTTTTTCCACGCCGACATGCATCCCGGCAATCTGTTCCTGACTCCGGAGGGACGGCTGGCGGCGGTGGATTTCGGGATCATGGGCCGGCTGGGCCTCAAGGAGCGTCGGTTCCTGGCGGAAATTCTCTATGGCTTCATCACCCGCGACTATCGGCGGGTGGCCGAGGTGCATTTCGAGGCGGGCTATGTGCCGGGGCATTATCGCGTCGCCGATTTCGCCCAGGCCATCCGCGCGGTCGGCGAGCCGATCCATTCGCGGCGGGCCGATGAAATCTCGATGGCCAAGCTTCTGACCCTGCTGTTCGAGATCACGGCCTTGTTCGACATGCGCACGCGCATCGAGCTGGTGATGCTGCAAAAGACCATGGTGGTGGTGGAGGGCGTCGCGCGTTCGCTCGATCCGCGTCTCGACATGTGGTCGACCGCCGAGCCGGTGGTGCGGAGCTGGATCGAGGACAATCTCGGCCCGCGCGCCAAGATCGCCGACGCCGGGCAGAGCCTCGCCGCGCTCGCCCATGTGGCGGCGCAGACGCCCGACATGCTGATGCGCGCCGGCCGGATCGTGGAAAAATTCGAAACCATGGCCGAGGGCGGTCTGGCTCTGGCCCCGCAGACCGTCAAGGCGATCGGCAGGGCCAATGCGGCGAGCCACAAGCTCTGGCGCTATGGTTTCGCCTTCGCCTGCCTGATCATCATCATCTTGCTCTGGCGTTGAGGACCGCCGCCATGACGACGCCCACCGATAATCCGTCCGTTCTGCTGATCGTCGGCGGCGGCATAGCCGCCTATAAGAGTCTTGAACTGATCCGCCTGCTGACAGGGGCCGGAATCGCGGTGCGAACGGTCCTCACCAAGGCCGGCGCCCAATTCGTCACGCCTTTGTCGCTGGCCAGCCTGAGTGGCGAAAAGGTCTATGACGACCTGTTCTCGCTGACCGACGAAACGGAAATGGGCCATATCCAGTTGAGCCGTTCGGCGGATCTCGTCGTTATCGCCCCCGCGACCGCCGACCTGCTGGCCAAAGCCGCGCAGGGGCTGGCCAATGATCTCGCCTCGACCCTGTTGCTCGCCTCGAACAAACCGATTCTGGCCGCTCCGGCAATGAACTGGCGGATGTGGGAACATCCGGCGACGCGCCGCAATTGCGCGCGTTTGCGCGCCGACGGCATGACCTTTGTCGGTCCGAACGAGGGTTCGATGGCCTGCGGCGAGACCGGGTTCGGACGGTTGGCCGAGCCCGAGGAAATTTTCGCGGCGATCCGCGCGCGGCTCGGCCGGGACTCAGCGCCCGAGGGCGCGCTGGCGGGCAAGAAAGTCATCATCACCGCCGGGCCGACCCATGAGCCGATCGATCCCGTGCGCTATATCGCCAATCGCTCGTCCGGCAAGCAGGGTTACGCCATCGCCCGCGCCGCGCGCGCGGCGGGCGCGCAGGTGACCCTCATTTCCGGGCCGGTGGCGCTTGCCGCGCCGAAGGATGTGCGCGTCGTCAATGTCGAAACGGCGCGGGAGATGGCGGCGGCGGTCGACGCCGCTTTGCCCTGCGATATTTTTATCGCGGCGGCGGCCGTGGCGGATTGGCGCGTGGCGGACGAGCATGGCGAGAAGATCAAGAAAGGCGCGGCGGGGACGCCGGCGCTGAAACTGGTCGAAAACCCGGACATTCTCGCCACGGTGTCCCGGCTCGAGAACGGTCGCCCCCCGCTCGTCGTCGGTTTCGCGGCGGAGACGGAAAAGCTCATCGATCATGCCCGGCAAAAGCTGGCGCGCAAGGGCTGCGACCTGATCGTGGCCAATGATGTGAGCGCGGCGACCGGCGTGATGGGCGGCGACCGGAACGCCATGGTGCTGGTGACGGAACAGGGCGAAACCGTCTGGCCGCGCCTCGACAAGGACGCCGCCGCCGCGCTGCTGGTCGATCATGTCGCCCGAATGTTGTCTGATCGCGAAAGGCGCTGACGTGGAAATCAAGGTCAAACGCCTGCCCCATGGCGAAGGTTTGCCGCTGCCCGCCTACCAGAGCGCGGGCGCGGCCGGACTCGATCTCCTCGCCGCCGTGCCGGCCCATGCGCCGCTCATCCTGCGGCCCCGCGAACATGGCCTTGCGCCGACCGGGCTCGTTCTCGAAATTCCGCAAGGCTACGAGGCCCAGGTGCGCCCGCGTTCAGGCCTCGCCGCGAAATATGGCGTGACTGTCCTGAACGCGCCGGGCACGATCGACAGCGATTATCGCGGCGAGGTTGCGGTCATCCTGATCAATCACGGCGACAAGCCGTTCGAGATCGCGCGCGGCGACCGGATCGCGCAACTGGTCGTCGCGCCGGTCGTCCAGGCGCGCTTCGTCGCGGCCGACGCGCTTTCGGAAACCGAGCGCGGCGAGGGCGGATTCGGCTCCACCGGCCGTACCTTGTGACAAAACCGCCATTTTCCCCGCAAATGGGCTGCGATTTCTTTGGGCAGGGCTCGCGTCGACAGCTTTCACGCGGTTTGTTACCTTGACCGCACAATCAAAACGCCCTGAGGGAGCAATGCGATGACTGAGGCGAACGGCCCGGAGACGGCTGCGAAAAAACCGGGACGCGGACGGATTTACGATTCCATCACCCAAACCATCGGCGACACCCCGCTCGTGCGTTTCGACCGCATCGCCGCTTCGCGCGGCGTCAAGGCCAACCTGCTCGCCAAGCTGGAATTCTTCAATCCCATCGCCTCGGTCAAGGACCGTATCGGCGTTTCGATGATCGACGCGCTCGAGGCCCAGGGCAAGATCAAGCCCGGCGAGACAGTACTCGTCGAGCCAACCTCCGGCAATACCGGCATCGCCTTGGCCTTCGTCGCCGCCGCGCGCGGCTACAAGCTGCAACTGGTCATGCCGGAATCCATGTCGATCGAGCGCCGCAAGATGCTGGCGCTGCTCGGCGCTGAACTGGTGCTGACGCCGGCCTCGCAGGGCATGAAGGGGGCCATCGCCAAGGCCGCCGAACTTGTCGCCGCGACGCCGGGCGCGATCACCCCGGCCCAGTTCGAAAATCCCGCCAATCCCGATATCCATCGCCGCACCACCGCCGAGGAAATCTGGAACGACACCAATGGCGCGGTCGATATCGTGATTTCCGGCGTCGGCACCGGCGGCACGATCACCGGCGTCGGCGAAGTGCTGAAAGCGCGCAAGCCTTCGCTCAAGATGATCGCCGTCGAGCCGGTGGAATCGCCGGTTCTTTCGGGCGGCGCGCCGGGACCGCACAAGATTCAGGGCATTGGCGCCGGATTCGTGCCGCCGGTGCTCGATCGTAATGTGATCGACGAGGTGGTCACGATCGACAGCGCCACGGCGATGGAGATGGCGCGGCAGGTCGCGCGGATCGAAGGCGTTCCGGTCGGCATTTCGTCGGGCGCGGCGGTCGCGGCGGCGCTTCAGGTCGCGGCGCGGCCGAGTTCCGAAGGCAAGAACATCGTCATCATCATTCCGTCTTTCGCCGAGCGCTATCTTTCGACGGCGCTGTTCGAAGGCCTCTGAGCCGGATCTTCTCAACCAGCCCCGGCTCCGCTATCCCTTCGGACGCCGAGCCGGAAAGGTGATTCATGACGTTCGAAAATATCATTGTCGAAACCCATGGCGCGGTCGGCCTGATCCGGCTCAATCGCCCGAAGGCCCTGAACGCCCTGAATTCCGGGCTCATCCAGGATCTGAACGTCGCGCTCGCCGCTTTCGAGAAGGATCCCTCGATCGGCGCTTTGGTGCTGACGGGCTCGGACAAGGCCTTCGCCGCCGGCGCCGACATCAAGGAATTGCAATCGCTGACCTATATGGACGCCTATCTCAGCGACACGATCCGCAACTGGGAGCGGCTGTCCTTCTTCCGCAAGCCGGCGATCGCGGCGGTGGCCGGCTTCGCGCTCGGCGGCGGCTGCGAACTGGCCATGATGTGCGATTTCATCCTCGCCGCCGAAAACGCCCGATTTGGCCAGCCCGAGGTCAAGCTCGGCATTCTGCCCGGCGCGGGCGGCACCCAGCGGCTGGCGCGGTTTGTCGGCAAGTCCAAGGCCATGGAGCTTTGCCTGACGGGCCGGATGATGGACGCGCAGGAGGCCGAGCGCGCCGGCCTGGTCTCGCGCATCGTTCCGGCCGAGGATCTGGTGAACGAGGCCTTGCGGACGGCGGCGGTCATCGCCTCGATGTCGCTGCCCATCGCCATGCAGATCAAGGACTGCATCAATTCGGCCTATGAATCGACCTTGACCGAGGGCGTCAAATTCGAGCGGCGCAATTTCCACGCCGCCTTCGCGACCCATGACCAGAAGGAAGGCATGGCGGCTTTCATCGAGAAGCGCCCGCCGGATTTCAAGAATCGATGACGCCGAGGCCGGGGGCGCAAATCCCGCGTTGACGGAACGCCCCTTTCGCGCTTATAAGCGCCGATACACGCGGCGCCTGCTTGAGGCGCCGTCATCGTTTTCAGACGGCGCGGCTGCGATCTTCACGCCCGCGCTTTCGTCCGGGGATCATTATGGCGAATACCAAATCGGCCAAGAAGGCCGTCCGTCAAATCGCGCGCCGCACCGCCGTCAACCGGCAGCGCCGCAGCAAGATGCGCACTTTCGTTCGCAAGGTCGAGGAGGCGATCGTCTCCGGCGATCAGGCCGCCGCCAAGGCCGCTCTCGCCGTCGCCGAGCCGATCCTGATGCGGGCGGCCCAGAAGGGCATCGTTCACCGCAATACGGCGTCGCGCAAGGTTTCGCGCCTGACGGCCGGCGTCGCGGCGCTGGGCGCCCAGGGCTGAATTCAGTTCTTTTGCAAGATTTGGCCCCGCCGATGATGTCGGCGGGGCTTTGGTTTTTGTGCGCATGGCCCGAAGGCGCTTGCGCGGCGGCGTGCGACGCGTAAAATTTGCGCCATGGTCGCGAATCCCGAATTTCCCGTCTCCACTGCCGGGGCCCTGACGCGCCTCAACGAGAGATCGCGCGAAATTTTCAAGAATATCGTCGAGACCTATCTGGCTCATGGCGAGCCGGTCGGTTCGCGTCATCTGTCGCGCATCCTGTCCATGCCTCTGTCGCCGGCTTCGGTGCGCAATGTGATGCAGGATCTCGAGGAGCTGGGCCTCGTCTATTCGCCGCATACCAGCGCCGGACGCCTGCCGACCGAACTGGGCCTGCGCTTCTTCGTCGATTCCCTGCTGCAGGTCGGCGATCTGACCGATCAGGAGCGCAGCAGCATCGAAACGCAGATGCTGGCGGCGTCGCGCAAACAGACGGTGGACGAGGCTTTGGCTGAGGCCGGACTGCTGCTCTCCGGCATGACGCGCGGCGCCGGCGTCGTTTTGACCACCAAGGAGAACAATCGCCTCAAACAGGTCGATTTCGTCCGTCTGGAGGCGGAAAAGGCGCTGGCGATTCTGGTCTCCGAGGATGGTTCGGTGGAAAACCGGATTCTGCCCGTCCCCGCCGATCTGCCGCCGTCGTCGCTGGTTGAGGCCGGCAATTATCTCAATGCGCGCATTCGCGGCCGGACCCTCGTCCAGGTGCGCGATGAAATCGAGCAGTCGCGCGCGGCGGCCCAGGCGGAGTTGGACGTGCTGACGGCGCGGCTGGTCAGCGTCGGCCTCGCCAGTTGGGCCGGGCCGGAGGGCGCGGCGCAAAATCTCATCGTTCGGGGCCAGGCCAACCTTCTGGAGGATGTCACGGCCATGGCGGATATCGAGCGTATCCGCCTGCTGTTCGACGATCTCGAAACCAAGAAGGACGTCATCGACCTGCTCGCCCGGGCCGAGGACGGCGAGGGCGTGCGCATTTTCATCGGCTCGGAAAACAAGCTCTTTTCGCTTTCGGGCTCGTCCATGGTCGCCGCGCCGTTCCGGGATTCGCAGCGGCGCATCGTCGGCGTGCTCGGCGTGATCGGGCCGACCCGGCTCAATTACGCGCGGGTGGTGCCGATGGTCGATTATACGGCAAGGGTCATGGCGCGCTTCCTGGGCGGGATGTAGAACGAAAAACGCGTCCGGGGGAGAGCAGAGCGTGACGTTTGAAACGGAAGCCGTCGGCTTCGCCGCGGGGACTCTCACGACCCTGTGCTGGGCGCCGCAGGCGATCAAGATCCTGCGCAGCCGGGACGGAAAGTCCATCTCCCTGATCACCCAGATCACCTTCGTGATCGGCTGCTCATTATGGCTGACCTATGGGCTATTGCTCGGCTCGGCGTCGATCATCCTGTTCAACGCCATCACCATCGCGCTGAATGTCGTGATCATCCTGCTCAAGCTGCATTACGAGCTCAGCGCCTGATCTATTCGTCTAACAGGATGCGTCCGAAAATGCGGGCGGGGTCGTCGCGATGGCGCGTGGGCGCATAAGACATCACCGGCGACGGCGCCCCGTGATGCGCGGCCGCGTAATGATGATGGCGGCGATGGCTTTCGCTGGCGAAGGGCCGGCTCGGCGGCGGCGAGCCGCTGATGGAAATCCTCGCGCCCTCGGCGCGAACGAGCGAAAACAGTTTCGCCGCGTGGGACGGCGAGATGCGGACGCAGCCATGCGAGGCGGGGCGGCCGAGAGAGGCGGTGGCATAGGTGCCGTGGATCGCGAAGCCGCCATGGAAGAAAATCGAGTGCGGCATCGGCGAATTATGATATTTTTTCGAATAGTGCATCGATTGCAGGCTGACCGCCGAAAAGGTGCCGCGCGGGGTCGCATAGCCGGCGCGGGCCGAGGAAATCGGCCAGGAATAGCTCTCGCCGTTGGAGGCCTGAACATCCATTCGCTGCGAGGACAGGTCGATCGAAATCTGGACTCGCGCCTGGGCGGCCGCCGGAAGAATCAGGAATGTAACGAACATGCAAAGGACTTGAGCCAATTTACGCATGACAGGCTCCCAACGAACTCAAAAAAACGTGCTGTTTCATCATTCCAACTCATGACGGCGCGGTAAAGTTCGAACTGGAATAAAGGTTGACGAAATGCGGTCGCGAGCAATTTCAGGTCGCCAGATCTTCGGCTTCATCGCTTTGTTGTCTTTCGGGCTCATGGCGGATTCTTCCGTCCGGGCCCAGGAGAAGGGATCGGTTGACCCGAAACCCCTGCCGCCGCTGGCGCGTCCCAATGACCCAGCCACGCCGGCCAAGGAATTATTCGGCCGGGCGACGGATCCGGCCGATCTGGCCGCCCGATCGATCGGCTTCTATTCGCGCGGCTGCCTCGCGGGCGCGCAGGCCCTGCCGGTCAATGGCGAGACGTGGCAGGTGATGCGCATCTCGCGCGACCGTTTCTGGGGTCATCCAAACCTGGTTCGCTTCCTGGAGCGGCTGTCGTCGCGCGCGCCGGGCGAAGCAGGCTGGCCGGGCATTCTGGTCGGCGACATGTCGCAGCCGCGCGGTGGCCCGATGATCACCGGCCACGCCTCGCATCAGATCGGCCTCGACGCGGACATCTGGCTCACGCCCATGCCGGACCGACGCCTGTCGCGCCCTGAGCGCGAGGAAATGTCGGCCGTCAATATGGTGCGTTCCGACGGCCTCGACATCGACCGCTCGGTTTGGACGTCCGGCCAATTGGCGATCATCCGGGCCGCCGCGCGCGACCCCGCGGTCGAGCGCATTTTCGTCAACGCCGCGATCAAGAAGGCTTTGTGCCGCGAAGCGACCGGCGACCGGTCCTGGCTGCACAAGGTGCGCCCCTATTACGGGCATAATTATCATTTCCACGTCCGGATCGCCTGTCCGGACGGCAGCGAGGCCTGCA
>NZ_JAYSBG010000033.1:0-18077 GCF_041915505.1 Rhodoblastus sp.
GCCGACGCCGAGGCCCGCTGGGGCGCGCCCTATCTCGCCGTCCACCGCGCCGACCTGCTCGCAGCTCTGGTGGAGCGCGCGCACGCCGAGCCCTTGATCGAAATCAGCAACGATTCGACGCTCACCGGCTTCATCCAGGATGAAAAGGGCGTCGCAGTGACCTATCGCTTCGACGGCGAGTTCCGCCGCGCCTCCGGCGCAGCTCTAGTGGCGGCCGATGGCGTGCGCTCGCTGGTGCGTACGCGCCTGATCGGCGGCGATTCCGACAAGCCGGCTTTCACCGGCCACACCGCCTGGCGGGCGCTGCTGCCGGCGGCCGGCCTGCCCGATTTCCTGCGCCGGCGCGTCGCCAATCTCTGGTTCGGCGAGCGCGCGCATCTGGTGCATTATCCGCTGCGCGGCGGCGAGATCGTCAATGTGGTGGCGCTGGTCGAGGACGCTTGGCGCGGCGACGGCGAAGGCGCCGAGCCCGATTTCTGGGACAATGCCGGCGACAGCAAATTCCTGCTGAACCGGTTCAAGAGCTGGCGCCAGGAGGCCCGCGACCTGATCGCCGCCGGCGAAAGCTGGATGCGCTGGCCCTTGTTCGACCGTCCGCCGCTCGACGCCTGGTCGCGCGGGCGGGTGGCGCTGCTCGGCGACGCCGCCCATCCGATGCTGCCCTATCTGGCGCAGGGCGCCGCGCAGGCGATCGAGGACGCCGCCGCCCTCGCCCGCGCCGTCGCCGAGGATCCGGAGAACCCCACATCCGCGCTGGAGCGTTATTCCGCCCAGCGCGTCGCCCGCGCCCGCCGCGTCCAGGAAGCCGCGCGCGCCCAGGGCGAAATCTACCATCTGTCCGGCTTCAAGGCCTTCGCGCGCGATCTCGTGCTGCGCGTCGCCGGACCGGGACGCCTGCGCGCCCGCCAGAACTGGATCTACGAGGCGTGAACAACGGCTCTCCCCGGCTTGCCCGCGAGAGCCGTTCGGTTTAAGGACCAACGCCCGAAGCCGCAATGCGCGAGAGCCAGATGACCCATGACGCTGTCGAAGCGCCTGAGCTGCGCGCCGCCCATGTGATCGTCGTCGCCAATGAAAAAGGCGGCTCGGGCAAGTCCACCATGTCGATTCATCTGTCCGTGGCGCTGCTCAAGGCCGGTTTTCGCGTCGCGACGGTCGATCTCGACACCCGCCAACGTACTTTGACGCGCTTTTTCGAGAATCGCGCCTCCTGGGCGAAGACGGCGCCCTGGAAGGTCGAACTGCCGCGCCATTTCGCGCCGGATCGCGGCGAATCGGGCAGCGCGGCGGAAAACGAATCGACCGAATTCGCCACTTTCGCCGAGGCCATCGGCGAGGTGGAGCACGATTACGAATTCGTGGTGATCGACACGCCGGCGAGCGATTCCTATCTGATGCGTCTCGCCCATTCGCTGGCGGACACGCTGATTTCGCCGATGAACGACAGTTTCATCGACATGGACGTGCTGTCGCGCGTGCATCACGACCGCAGCCAGCGCGGCCTGATCTCGCAATACGCCGAAATCGTGATCGAGGCGCGGCGCAAGCGCCGATTGGTCGACAATGGCCTGATCGACTGGGTGCTGGTGCGCAATCGCATCGCCACGCTTCAGACCAATAACGCCCGCCAGGTCGAAAACGCCTTGCGCAAGCTCGCCGTGGAGCTTCAATTCCGGGTCGCCGAGGGCCTGCACGACCGCGTGATCTTCCGAGAATTGTTCCCGCTCGGCCTGACCGCGCTCGACGCCATCGAGGACGCCAACCACCACCTGACCCCGTCGCAGCAATCGGCGCGCCGCGAAATCGCGACGCTGGTCGGCGACCTGCAACTGCCGACGCGGGCCGAAGGCGGCGATTATCTCGAATCGCGCCACATCTGGTTCGAGGCCATTTCCAATTATTATCGCGAACTGACCGCCAAGAAGGGCGACTGACGTTACACGCCGCCGAGTTCGTCCGCGCCGCGGCTCTGGTCGCCCAGCCTTTTGTCGATTCCGAGCAGCCGCCACGCTGCCAGCACCGGCTCCAGCACGGCCATGCCGATAAAAATGCTCAGCAGCCGCGCCAGTCCGGGCTCGATCGTCGCGGCGGAATAATCATCGGGAACCAAGGTGACCAGAACGGCCAGCGTGAATTGCGTGCCGACATAGCGATGCGCCAAAGCCCCGTTCTCCATCGCACGGCCGACAGCGACGCCGATCACGACGCCGAGGATCATCGCGGGCGCATGGCCGCGCGCGACGAACAGGAAGAAAGCGCCCAGCAACGCGCCGGCCCCGGCGCCAAGGAACCGCTGCCAGATCCGCCGCCGCACCGAAATCAGTCCATTCGCGCCCACCGCCGAGACCGGGACGAACATCACGGCTATGACGGTGACGGCGCCCTGCGCCAAGGCCGGCGCCGCATAAAACGACGACAGAACCGCAAGGCCGGCCATGGCGACGCCGCACTGCGCGGCATGGCTGAAGGCTTCCGCGCGCCAGCCGAGCGCTTGGGCGGCGGGCGTGCGGGCCGCCGGCCAATAGCGGCGCAGGGTCAAAGTCGACAGCAGGCTGACAACCACGCAGGCGATGGTGCCGGCGGTGGTTTCCAGAAAGCGCGCCTCGACGAAGGCGATCAGGCTTTCGGCCGGATGTTCGACCTTGTCGAACACCACCATCGCAAAGGTCAGGCCAAAGAACAGCCAGGCATAGCCGTGCCGCGCGGTGAGCGCGCCATAGAGGCCGGCGCAGGAGACGGCGGCGAGCACCACCGCCTGCAGCCAGAGCTGGGGCGCGATAACGGGAAAGGCGGCGAGCGCCAGCAGGCCGCCGACGAGCGTCCCGATAATGCGCAGGGCGCCGCGCTGGAGCGTTTCCAGCGCATGGCCGCGCATGACCATATAGCCCGAGAACGCCGCCCAGGACACGTTGGGTGCATTCAGCAGATGCGCGACGCCGATCGCCAGCAGCACCGAGACCACGCATTCGACGATATCGACGATCCGCGCGTCAATCCGCCACGAAAGCCGACCCAAGGTCCGGCTCCGGCGTCAGGCCAAAGCCTGTTCGATATCGGCGGCTATATCCTCAGGCTTGTCGTTGGGCGCATAGCGCTTCACCACGGCGCCGTCGCGCCCGACCAGAAATTTGGTGAAATTCCACTTGATCGCCTCGGTGCCGAGCAGGCCCGGCGCGGCTTTCTTGAGATGGCGATAGAGCGGATGCGCATTGGCGCCATTGACCTCGATCTTGGCGAACATCGGAAAGGTGACGCCGTAATTCAGCGTGCAGAAATTCTGGATTTCGGCCTCGTCGCCCGGCTCCTGATGGCCGAACTGGTCGCAGGGAAAGCCCAGCACGTCGAAGCCGCGCGCCGAAAAGCGTTTTTCCAGCGCCTCCAGCCCGGTATATTGCGGAGTGAAGCCGCATTTGCTCGCGACATTGACGATCAGCAGCACCTTGCCGGCGTAATCCGCCAAAGTGCGCGCCTCCCCGTCAATCGAACGGATTTCGATTTCGCCGAATTCGGTCATCACGCAATCTCCTGACGGCGCCGTCGGAACGGGCGCCGCGCCCGATCGGATCATGCCGCCATTTCGGCGATTTCGCCAAGGGAATCGACGCCGGCGAGCACGATGGCCCGCGCGCCGGCGGCGGCGAAATCATCATGGAGAAAATCGCGCGCCCGGCTGTTTTCGGCGAAAATCACGGTGAGATCGGCGTCGCCGGCGATCACCGCGGCTTCCGGGCTTTCGCCCGAGGCGACCAGCACGAAATCATAGGTGGATTGCAGGGCGTCAAGGATCAGGTCGAGGTCGCTGGAATCGTCAACCAGCCGGCCGCCCGACTGGATGATATGCAGGCGCGAGGCGCCATCGCGATAGATCGCTTCGGCGAAGGAGGTCTCGCCGAGCAGCAATTGCGCCAGCCCCGCCTGCGGCTCGTCGAAGGCGTCGCGCCCGTCGGCGCGGTCGAGCGCGGCGGACAGAGCGGCGTCGGAGGGGTCGATCTGGACCAATATGGCGCGGCCTTCCCGCGCCATGGCGCGGGCCAAAGTCAGGCTGGCGCAGGCGGCGGTCGATTCGGAATCGCTGACGACCAAGACCTTGGCGCCGCCGCCGGCCGCCAATCCCGCCGCCGCGATGCGGCCGACGAGCGCCTGCGACGCGACGCGCGACGCCGCGCGCGCGGGACTGCCGCCCAGGGGTGCGGCGTCGGCCGGCCTGGCGTCCGGGAAATCAGGGGCGCGCGCGGATTCCGGTTTCGGAGCGGCGCGCAGCGCGACCGGCGCGGTGGGTTCGGAACGGACGGCCTCGACGGGCTCATTCGCGCCCTTGCTGGCCGGCGCCTCGGGTTCCGCCTCGGGCGCGAGCGGAATGGCGGGGGCGGCGAATTCCGCCACCGAGCGCTTCAGGCGCCCGAACATGCCTTCGTCCTTCACCGCGCCGACATCAGTCTCGCCATGCGCGTCGGATAGGGCCTTGCGGAGTTCCGCGAAGGAGAGCGACTGATCCGCCGCGGCGGAAAGGCTCGATGCGCCGCTCTGTCGCGCGGGCTTGGACACAGGCGCGGCTTTGTGCGCGGGCGCGGCTTTGTGCGCGGGCGCGGCTTGGGACTCCGGCGCGGCCTCGGCGGCAAGGCGGGCGCGCTCGCCCGTCATTTCCCGCGCGAGGACGAAAACCGTCGAGAAGAACAAACCGGCCAGAGCGCCGAAAACCGTTATCGGAACAGTCTTGGGGAAAACTGGCTGGCTCGGCGCCAAAGCGCGCGAGATGATCCGCGCGTCCGGCGGCGCCGAATCGGCGACGTCGCGCGCCACGGCCGCCTGATATTTGGCCGCCAGACTGGCGAGCTGGTCCTTCAGGATCTTCTCGTCGCGTTGCAGCTCGCGCAATTGCGCGGCGTCGGCGTTGGAGGCGCCGACCGCGCTCTTCTGCTCGTCGAGCAGCGCGCTGAGATTGGCGACGCGCGCGCCCGCAACCTGCGCGTCATTGTCGAGGCCGCGCGCGGCCTTCTCGACCGCCGCGCGCAATTGCGTCTCCAGATCGGATAGCTGCGCCTCAAGCTCCTTGATGCGCGGATGCGCCGGCAGCAGCGTGCGCGATTCCACCGCGAGCTGCGAGCGGACGGCCACCCGCTGCTCGGCGATGCGCCGCACCAGATCATTGCTCGACACGTCGGGCGCGTCGGCGAGGCGGCCCTGTTTCAACAGGCCGCGCAGGCTGCGGGCCTTGGCCTCCGCATCGGATTGCTGCGCCCGCGCCTCGGCGAGCCGAGTCGCGATCTCGCCGAGCTGCTGCGTCGGCACCGAGGCGTTTTCGGCGTTTTCATACAGGCCGGTGCGGGCGCGAAACGTCTCGACCTTGGCGTCGGCTTCCGCCACCCGCGTCTCCAGCGAGACGATCAGCGGCTTCAGGGCCTGGGCGGCCTGATGAGCGTCTTCGCGCTTCGCCTGGGATTTCAGGTCGACGAACAGATCGGCGACGACATTGGCGGCGCGCGCCGCGAGATCGGGATCGCGCGAGGTGAATTCAATCTGGATCACGCGGGTTTTCGACGGTGACATCACCGTGAGATGGTCGATGAAATTATTGATCAGCCGATCGTCCGGGGAAGCGTCCGGCCGGCTTCGTCCCAGCCCGAACAGCGACAGCGGCCGCTTCAACGTGGCGAGGAAGGAGGCGTCGGGATCGAATTCGGAATTGCCCGTCAGGCCGAGCTTCTGGATCGCCTTGCGCGCCAGATCGCGCGACGTCAAAAGCTGGATCTGGCTGTTGATCGCCTCGGTGTCGAGCGACGGCGTCGCGTCCGGCTCGCGCGTCCCCTCCGGCGCCGCGCTGGTGAAATAACTCTCCTGATTCTCGATCAGGATGCGCGCCTCCGCCAGGTAGCGCGGCGTGGAGAACAGGCAGAACATGAACGCGGCGGCCGCCGCGCCGAGAGTGGCGCGCGCGATCAGGCCGCGATGGCGCCCGAGCGCGCCGATCAAGCCGTTGAGGTCGACCTCCTCGCGGCCTTCGGCCGTATCGAAATCGAATCGTCGCGCGCTCATTGAAGACTCCATTAACCATGGGAAATCTAGGGTCGCCATGGTTGAAACGGGGTTAACCCTTTCCTCCGCATTTGAGCTATCCGGCCAAAACGCGTTAGCCATAATAAATTTCGTCATTATTTCAAATGTTTGAAGATTCGCCCGGCGCGGCCCAATCCTCGCCAAATCGTTAAGGGCAAAGCTTTGTTAACCATGAAAGGTTAGCTTTCGGCATGGCCGCGGCGACGCGGCGTCGATCCGGGTCGTTCCCATGCGCCGAACGTTGTTGTTTGTCTGTATCGCCTTGTCGGGCGCGCTGCAGGGCTGCGCCGACCGCCGCATGCCGGCGGATTTCCAGGCCTATGCGGACGCGCCCTATTCGCTCGGCCCCGGCGACCGCCTGCGCGTGATCGTGTTCGGCCAGGATTCGCTTTCCAATTCATTCGCCGTCGACAGTTCCGGCCATATCGCCATGCCGCTGATCGGCGCCGTGCCGGCCTCGGGTCGCACGCCCGCGCAGCTCGCGCGCGAAATCGAGGCGCGGCTGCGCGCCGGCTATGTCCGCGAGCCGCGCGTTTCGGTCGAGGTCGAGGCCTATCGCCCCTTCTTCATCCTCGGCGAGGTGACCACCTCTGGCCAATATCCCTTCGTCAACGGCATGAGTGTAGAAACCGCCGTGGCGATCGCGGGCGGTTATACGCCGCGCGCGCGCAGGGATTCGGCCCAGATCACCCGCACCCAGGACGGCCGCACCATCACCGCTGAGGCTCCGGTGACCATGCCGGTCCGCCCCGGCGATACCGTCTATATCCAGGAGCGCTTCTTCTGACCGAACGGGAACGAGAAAATGACCTGATTTGATTTCGTTATTTATTTCAGTTCGTTGTCCCATAAAATTCATTTCCTGCGTCATGGCCAATCCGGCGCTCGCGCAAAAAGGCGCCAAAGGCCCGCAGGGCTCGGTTTTTTAACATTCGTCGCGTACAAAAGCGCGATTGTGGACATGAAGCCTCATGGATCGTAGCCAGGAAAGCCTCCGCATCCTGCATGTGCTGAGGGCGCCGGTCGGCGGCCTGTTTCGCCATGTGCTGGATCTCGCCCGGGCGCAGGCGGCGCGGGGCCATGTGGTCGGCCTGCTCGCGGATTCCTCGACCGGCGGCGAGCCAGCGCGGCGCCAGTTCGACCGCATCGAACCCGTGCTGCGGCTTGGCGTAACGCGCTTTGCGATGAAGCGCGAGCCCCATCCCAGCGATCTCGCCGCGATCTGGCGGGTTCGCGGCGAAATCGCCCGGCTGGCGCCGGACGTCGTCCACGGCCACGGCTCCAAGGGCGGCTTTTACGCGCGCGCCTCCGGCTTCCCGCCGGGCGCGGTCAAGCCGTTGCGGGTCTATACGCCGCATGGCGGCAGCCTTCACGAGCGCCCCGGCAGCCCGATCTTTCTCGCCGTCGAGCGTCTGGTCGCGCGCCGCACCGATCTCCTGCTGTTCGAAAGCGATTATATCGCCCGAAAATATCTCGACGTTGTCGGCGCGGGCGACGCTTTGTGGCGGGTCGCCAAGAACGGGCTGCGGCCAGAGGAGTTCGCGCCGGTCGCAACCGGGCCCGACGCCGCGGAATTCCTCTATGTCGGCGAGCTTTCGAGCTTCAAGGGCGTCGACACGCTGATCGAAGCGCTCGCCTTGCTCCATGCCGGCGGGGGCGCGGCGCCGCGTCTTGTCGTGGTCGGGGCGGGCTGCGAATATGACAAGCTCGCGGCGCTGGTCGAACGGCGCGGCCTCAACCGCCATGTCGCCTTTTACGGCGCCCTGCCCGCGCGGGAGGCCTTCGCCCTCGGCGGGATTCTGGTCGCGCCGAGCCGCGCCGAATCCCTGCCCTATATCGTGCTGGAGGCCATCGCGGCGGACAAGACCGTGATCGCGACCGATGTCGGCGGCGTCGGCGAGATTTTCGGACCCCTGCGCGACAAGCTGATTCCCCGCGACGATCCGCAGGCGCTGGCGCGCGCCATGGCCGGCGCCCTGCGCCGCGACCCGACCGAGGCGGCGGAAGAACGCGCCGCGCTGTCGCGCCATGTCGCCAGCCATTTCAGCGTGGACGCCATGACCGACGCGGTCCTCGCCGCCTATGCCCAGGCGCTCGCCCGGCGCGGCGGCGCCAGGCCCCAGACGCTGGAGGCCGCATCGTGACCGAGGCGGTTTTCACGGCGGCGGCGCCCCGTCGGAAGTGGCGCGGCGTTTTCGATTACCAGACGCTGGTCGATTTTTTCTTCTGGTTCACCATCGCCATCGGTTCGATCGTGGCGGTTGAGCCCTCGCCCTATGATTTCCTCATCCTGATCACCATCGGTTTGTGGGCCTTCGGCGGCTTCTCCGTCCACAAGGCGCTGCTGCCCTTCATCGTCCTGCTTTCGCTGTGGGTGCTGGGCGGCTTCATTTCGCTGACGGCCTATTGGCATGAAGAAGACCCCGTCAGCTTCATGTTCCACACCCTGTTTATCGCCTCGACCGGCCTTTTCTTCGCTCTGTTCACGGCGCAGCGCACCACCCGCCGGCTCGACCTGCTGCTCAACGGCTATGCCGTCTCCTGCGTTATCGCCGCGACCATCGCCACTCTGGCCTGGTTCGGACTGTTCGGCGACGGCGAGGAATGGGTGAAGGACGGCCGCGCCATGGCGCCGTTCAAAGACCCCAATGTGATGGGCACCTATCTCGTCACCGGCGTGCTCTATCTGGTGCAGCGCCTGCTGCTGGGCGATGCGCGCCGCCTCTGGCTCGTCCTGCCTAGCCTCGCGATCATCGTCACCGCTCTGTTCCTGACCTTTTCGCGCGGTTCGTGGGGCGCGGCGGTGGTTTCGACCCTGCTGGTCGCTGCTTTCCTCATCAAGACCGCCGACAGCAAGGCCATGCGCCTTCGTGTCATGGCCGGACTCGTCGGGGTCTTCGCCATTGTTTCTGTCGCGCTGATGTCGGCGCTGACGGTGGAGAGCCTGCGCGACTTTTTCTTCCTGCGCGCCTCGGTCACCCAGGATTACGACGAGGGGCCGAACGGACGCTTCGGCAATCAAATCCGCTCGCTGCCGATGCTGATCGACCGGCCCAACGGTTTCGGCCCCTTGCGCTTTCGCCTGACCTTCGGCCTGGAGCCGCATAATTCCTATATCAACGCCTTCGCCTCCAACGGCTGGCTGGGCGGCTTCAGCTTCATCGCCCTAACCCTTGCAACCTGGTTCGTCGGCTTCCGGCAATGCCTTACGCGCCACCCCTGGATGCGTCAGTCGCAGGTCCTGTTCTCCGCCACTTTCGTCTTCCTTCTACAGGGCTTCCAGATCGACATCGACCACTGGCGCATGTTCTACCTTTCGCTCGGCGCGGTGTGGGGCATTGAGGCGGCGCGGCGGCGCTGGCTGGCGCAGCGCGAACATTCGGAAAGTTAAGCCTAAAATCCGTTTCTTCATCGGCGTCGGGCGGTTCGTGAGAAGATGCCTCCAGCGAATTGACAAGCGCCGGATCGTTCCATGACCAGCACATCGGCCTCCCCCGGCGCCTCGGACGCCCATTTTGGCGCGCGCGCGCAGCATCTCGCCCTGTTCTCCGCCTCCATTCTGTTCCCCGTCGCCGCCCTCGCGCTGCTGGCCGTCGCTGTCGTCAACTTTCCCTATGCGGCCCTGCAGGATTTTCCGGAATGGATCTATCAGGGCTATGTCTTCAACAAACTGGCGGTAGGCGGCTCATCGCCGCTGTTCGACCTGAAACATTACCCCGTCCCCTATTCCCTGCTGCAATGGCTGGTCAGCGCCGTGCTGCTCGTTGTCCCGCCCATGGCGGCGAGCAAGGCGATTGTCGCGCTCTATGGCCTCGTCTCGATTGTCGTCGTGCGCAAGGTGCTGGACCGTAACCGCATCGCGCCTTCCATCGGCTGGCCGATCCTCCTCAGCGTCGCAATCCTGAACGCGCCGTTCTGGAACGGCTTCATGGGCTATCAAAGCGGCGTACTTGTTGTGCTGTTCTTCCTCACTCTGCCGCGCGAGCAGCGCAGCGACTGGCGCTTCGTGCTGCCTTTCTCGCTGCTGGCCTTTTTCGCGCATGGCTGGGGCTTTGTCGCCTTGCTCGCCTTCATCGGCGCCTACGCCCTCTATGACCGGCGCATCTGGTCCTGCGGCGCGGCGCTGCTGCCCTCGCTCGCTTTGCTGGCGGTTTATGAGAAGCACAACACAATCGGCAAGATGTGGGCGGTGTTCGACCTCAGCGACGTCAATCCGATCGTCTACAAAATCTACACGCTGCTCAAGCTGGCGCCCTATCACAATCCGGTCGCGTTCGACTTCAACGCCGCCGCGCATTTCGGCTGGCCCTTTGTCGGAATGGGGCTGGCGCTGGACGCAGCCTTCCTGCTCGCCGCCTTGACGCTCGCCGTGATCGCGGTTCGCCGTCTCGGCTGGCGCGCGATCCTGTTTCGTCCCGAAATGCTGGCCGGGGCCGGCCTGCTCATCCTCGCGCTCGCGCTGCCGCCGACTATGGCCGACTGGGGCAATCCCGGCGAGCGGCTGATGATTCCCGCCATGATCGCCTTGACTTTGGCCTTATTCAGCGGGTTTGACGCGCCACCCTCCGCCGAGCGCGCTGTTCTCGGCGCGGCGCTGCTCGGCGGCGTAGCGCTTCTCGCTGTCGGACTGGTCGCCGCCGGCCGCGCCTATGACAATGATCCGTTACAAAATGTCGTCGCGCCGGAGGGCGCCGCCGCGACAGGCGCCAAAGCCAACTGGTTCGGCCATCGGCTCACGCAATTCGACGCCAAGATGAAACATGCGGAATCCGCGTGGCGCGCCGACGCCATGCCGAGCCTGCCGCTCGATTTCGAGACCGGACTGCTGGTTGCGAAAAAGCCCTGACGCCGGTCAGGGCGCCGGCAGACGTCGCTCCGGCTCGACCGCTTGTGTCGCCGGCTTGCGCGAAAGCACTTCCGAATAGACGGCGCCCAGCCGCTCGACATGCCGCGCCAGAGTCGGCGGATCAGCCCAGAACTGGTCGTAACAGGCGTTGGACATGGCGGCGACCAGGGCGTCGTCCTTGGCCTTGATGAGCGCCTCGGCCAGGGATTCTGCGTCGGCGCTGCGGAACCACAGGCCGCTGACGCCGTCCTCGACCTCCTCGCGGCCGGCGCAGCCGTCGGAAACGATGATCGGCGTGGCCATGGCCTTGGCCTCCAGCACCGTCAAAGGCTGGCCCTCGAACCACAGCGAGGGAAACACCAGCGCCCGCGCCCGGCGCATCAGCAGCTTGACCTCGCCGGCCGATTTCCAGCCCAGCAAACGCGCTTCCGGGTAACGCGCGCGCAATTCGGCGGCGGCGGGGCCATCGCCCGCGAAGACCGGCGCGACTCCCGCCCGGCGCGCGGCCTCCGCGTACAAAAACAGGCCCTTTTCCGGCGACAGCCGGCCGACGAACAGGAAATCGCCCGTCGCGGGCTCCGTCTTGCGGCCGAGATCGAGGCAATCGATCGGATTGGAAACGGCATGGACGCGGGCGCCCGAGGGCAAGCGCCCCGCCGCGACGCGCTCCTGAAAGCGCGAGATCAGGATGAAATCGTCGAACACCTCCGGCAGGCGGGCGACGCGCTCCATCACGCTCTGGCGCAGGCAGCGCCAGACCTTGCGGGTATAATTGCGCGAATCGCAATTGCTCGCCCAACAGGCCGCCGACATCGGCTCCAACGTGCAGACATGGTTGCGCGGATAATTGTAGA
Organism: Rhodoblastus sp.; assembly: GCF_041915505.1. Classification (GTDB taxonomy): domain Bacteria; phylum Pseudomonadota; class Alphaproteobacteria; order Rhizobiales; family Beijerinckiaceae; genus Rhodoblastus. Next base: position 11,755 of record NZ_JAYSBG010000033.1, read on the forward strand.
AACCGCCATTGGGGCAGAACATGAAATATTCATGCAGCGTATAGACCGCCGGCAGGCCGGAACGCCGGAGCGGCCGGGCGATGGAGGCGGATAAAGCCTTGGCCCAGCCATGCACATGGACGATGGTGTTTTCACGCGGCAGGCCGTCGAGCAGACGCCCCAACTCCTGCTCTGCGCGGAAATTCCAGATCCCCTGCACGGCCGCCTGGGCCTTGGAGGCGGCGCCGAGCAGATCCGTCTGGTCGAGGCAGACGACCTCGACGCCCGCCGTGGCGAGACGCGGATCGACCGGCGCGGCGGCGGCGAAGACGATCGGGCGATGGCCGGCGCGTTTCAGCCCGATCGCGCTGTCCAGCGCCACCTTGGCCTGTCCGCCGGTGACTGAGGCGTGATCGACCGCGATGACGATATTGATGCCGGAACCGGTTTCGCTCATGAATGCTCCATCAGAGCGCGGATGATCGCAGGAAAGTTTTTTCGGAAGGCTAACAACATGGGCAGGATAATCGCCGTCCTTGATGCTTGCGCGGGCCTGTTCGGGGCTTGCGGCGTGGCGGCGGCCGCTGGCGCCGCGCATGTCGCCGGCGGCGAACGCCTCAATTCCGTGGCGCTGATCCTGCTCGCCCATGCGGCGGCGCTGCTGGGGCTGACGTCGCGCACCCGCCTCGGCGAGCCCCGCGCCCGCTTCTGGCTCGCCGCCGCCGTCATCATCGCCGTGGGCGCGGCCTTGTTCTCGGCCGATGTGGCGCTCTTGACCCTGCGCGGCGCGCGACTGTTCCCGATGGCGGCTCCGACCGGCGGAACGCTGTTGATCCTTGGCTGGCTCGTCGCCTTTGTCGCGGGAATTTCAATGATTTCCCGCGCTACCCTTCCTTAACGGCGACGGACTATCGTCCCTTCCGCCTCTAAGCGGATCGGGAATGAAAGTCGCAATCGTCCATGAATGGCTGGTGACCCGTGCGGGCTCCGAAAAGGTCGTCGAGGAAATCCTCGCCCTTTACCCGGAGGCCGATCTGTTCACCCTGATCTGCGCCTTGCCGCCGGGACAGGACGACATGATCCGCGGCCGCAAGGTGACGACCTCCTTCCTGCAGAACCTGTGGGGCGCGCGCACCCGCCATCGCCTGTTCATGCCGTTGATGCCGCTCGCCGTCGAGCAATTCGATCTTTCGGCTTACGATCTGGTGATTTCCTCCTCGCACGCCGTCGCCAAAGGCGTCATCACCGGGCCGAACCAGGTCCATCTGTCCTATATCCATTCGCCCATGCGCTATGCCTGGGACCTCCAGTACGTCTATCTCGCCGAATCCGGCCTGACGCGCGGCTTCCGCTCGGCTCTGGCGCGGCTGCTGCTGCATTATCTGCGCATCTGGGACCTGCGCACCGCCAATGGCCCCGAGCGCATGATCGCCAATTCCGCCTATATCGCCCGGCGCATCGCCAAGGTTTACCGGCGCGACGCGGATGTGGTGTTCCCGCCGGTCGATGTCGAGGCGATGCCGTTCTCGGCGCAACGCGAGGATTTCTACCTCGCCGCCTCGCGCATGACGCCTTACAAGCGCATGGCGCTGATCGTCAGCGCCTTCGCCCGCATGCCCGACAAGAAACTCGTCGTGGTCGGCGACGGCCCGGAACTGGCCTTGGTGCGGCGCATCGCGACCTCCAATATCGAAGTGCTCGGCTATCTCGAAGACGACGCCCTGCGCGACCGGATGCGGCGGGCGAAAGCCTTCGTCTTCGCGGCGGAGGAGGATTTCGGCATCCTGCCGGTCGAGGCCCAGGCCTGCGGCGCGCCGGTCATCGCCTTCGGCCGCGGCGGCGCGCTCGAAACCGTGGTCGGACCGGACAGCGACCGGCCGACCGGGCTGTTCTTCGACGCCCAGACCGAGGAGAGCCTTGTCGACGCCGTCCGGCGCTTCGAGGAAGATCCGGGCCGATTCACGCCCGAAAACTGCCGCGCCAACGCCCGGCGCTTCACTCGCGAGGCGTTCAGGGCCTCGTTCAAGGCGATCGCCGATGCGGAAATCGCCAAGGCCGGCCTGAAATCCGCCGCGAAGCAGTGAAATTGATTTGCTGTTTGCCGCGATGGCGCGGGCGTTTATCTTGCCGACATGACATTCAACATCAGATGGATCCTGGCCGCCGTCATCGCCGCTGTGGTGGCCCTGGCCGCCGCGCCGTGGACGGTTTCGCAAAGCGCGCAGATCGAAGCGATCGAACGGGCGATCAAATCCGCCTCCAATGTGCGGCTGGTCTCGCACGGGCGTTCGGTTTTCGCGATGCTGCCGCGGCCGCATATCCGCATCTATGACGTCAATCTCGATTTCGACGAGGGCGCCGCAACGGTCGCGGCCTCAAGCCTGCGCGTCGACCTCGGCCTGTCGGGCATTTTCACCGGCCGCCTCGACCTCGCCCGCGTCATTCTCGCCGACGCCGTCATCACGCTCGACGCCGCCCGCTCCCGTATCGACGCCCCTCTGGCGGCTGCGCCCGGACGCTGGCCGAAGCCGCCCGGCGAGGTCGAACTAACCAACAGCAAGGCGCTGCTGCGCCACGCCGCCGCCGAAAAGCCGGAGCTGATTGCCGATGCTTGCGACGCCCGGCTCGATTTCAGCCGCGCCAGCGCGCCGGTCTCGCTGATCGGGCATTGCGTGCTGCCCTTGCTCGGCGACGACCGGTCGCCGACCCGCTTTGCGCTATGGGCCGCAAAACCCGACGCCTTGCCGCGGGGCGAGGAAAGCTCGGTCAATCTGCGCGTCGAGGGCGAGGCCGTGCAGATCACGCTCAACGGCGCCGTCGCTCTGTCGCCCAAGCCCCGGTTTCACGGGCGCGTCGCGGGCGCAGCGCCATCCCTGCGCCAGGTCACGCAGTGGTTCGGCCTGACGCTTCCCCTGCCCGGCCATTACCGCGATGTCTCGTTCAAGGGCGACGCGACGCTGGAGCCCAATCTTTTGTCCCTCGCCCCGATCGCGGTGACGGTCGACGGCAATGCGCTCGACGGCGTGGCCTCGGTCCGGCTCGACGGACAAAGGCCGCTGATCGCGGCGACGCTCGCCGGCTCGGAGGTCAATCTCGGCCCGATGTTCGAGGACGTCCCCGCGCCGATCTCCGGCGGACAATGGAATCGCGACGAATTTCTGGCGTCCCGGCTCGGCGCGACCGATCTCGACCTGCGTCTTTCCGCCAGCCACGCCCGGCTTGGCGATTTTCAGGCCGAGAATGTCGCGGTCTCGGCCATTCTGAAAAACGGCCGGCTCGACCTGGCGCTGGCGGAGGCTTCGGCCTATTCGGGCCACGCCCACGCCCGCGCCATCATCGCCGAAGGCCCCGACGGCCTGGATGTGCGCGGCTCGGCCTCGGCCGAGAAGATCGACGTCGCGGCTTTGCTGTGGGACATCTTCCGGCGGCAGTCGCTCTCGGGGACCGGCCGCGTCAACGCCAGTTTCGAAACCCATGGCGATTCCTTCTACGATCTCGCTGGACGGCTCGACGCGCGCGGCAATTTCGCGGTCGAATCGGGTGAGATCTATGGCATCGATCTCGGGCTGGCCTTCCGCCGGCTCGAACGCCAGCCGCTGTCCGCCGGCGTCGAGTTGCGCTCGGGCCGCACCGCCTTCGACCAATTATCCGGCAAGTTCAACATCGTGCAGGGCCAGGCCGAAGTCGACGACGGCCTCGCCCGCGACGAGCGCGCCGAAGTCGCCTTTTCAGCGCGGGCGCAGATCGCGGAGCGCACGGTCGACCTGCACGCCGTCGCCACGCGCGCGGCGACGACGCCGGACGCCAAGCCGCTGCAGATCGGCTTCAGCCTGACCGGCGGTTGGGACGATGCGTCGCTGGCCCCCGATGCGCTCGGCCTGATCCGGCGCTCCAACGCCGCCGCGCCGCTGCTGCCCAAGGACTCGCCCCAGAATTAGCCAGCATTTCATCTAAGGCGGCCCATGTTCATCCGGCAGTTCGAATATCTCGACGCCCTCGCGCGCGAAAAACATTTCCGCCGCGCGGCGGAGCTGTGCAACGTCTCCCAGCCGACCCTGTCCTCCGCCCTCGCGCAATTGGAGGACGAATTGGGCGTGCTGCTAATCGAACGCGACCCGCGCTTTCAGGGGCTGACTCCGGAGGGCGAGATCGTGCTGTCGCGCGTGCGCCGGGTGCTGGTCGAGATCGAAATGATGCGCGCCGAAGTGGCGGAAGCGCGCGAGGGACTGTCGGGCAAGCTGCGGTTCGGGGTCATTCCGACCGCCTTGCCGCTGGCGGTCCATGTCACCGCGCCGTTCTGCGTCGCCTGCCCCGCTGTGACGCTCGAAGTCCTCTCGCTCACCTCAGCCGAAATTCTCGAACGGCTGGCCAATTTCGAGCTCGACGCCGGCATGACCTATCTCGACAACGAGCCCTTGCCGGGCGTACTCGCCAAGCCGATCTACGCCGAGACCTATTGCCTGCTGACCCGCGCCGACGGGCCGCTCGGCGGACGCGAGTCCATCGCCTGGGCGGAGGCGGCCGAACTGAAGCTCTGCCTGCTCACCAGCGACATGCAGAACCGCCGGATCATCGACGGCATTTTTCGTTCGGTCGGAACCTCGCCCAAACCGGCGATGGAGACCAATTCGATCTTCAATCTCTGCACCCACGCCGCCTTGCCGGGCGTCAACAGCATCGCCTCGACCCAGGTGCTGGAATTGTTCGGGCCGCCGCAGGGCGTCAAGGCGATCCGGCTGGTGGAGCCCGACGCGCGACGCATGGTCGGGCTGGTGGTCGCCGACCGCCAGCCGGCGCCCCCACTCGCGCGCAAGCTGATGCAGACGGCGACGCCGCTGCGCTAATCGTTCGATCACCGATCCAGTAAGGCAGTCTCCGCGCCGAAACGGGCGTCCGCGCCGCCGTCCGCGTCGTATTCCCTGTCTACGACTGGTAACGAGTTCAGGCCTCTATCATTGCTCGTCCTGATCGTCTTCCAGCTTCGCCTTGACCGCTTCGGCGCGAATATAGGTAATAATCGCCCAAATATCTTCGGGAGGGAGGCTTAAACCCCAAGCGCCCATTTGGGTTCCTTTTCGGCCAGCGTTAATGGTGTCGAACATAAAGGCGTCGGAATTTGCTCCGTCCGGCCCCCAAGCGCCGCGTATAATTTGTGGAGCTTTTCCGCCCTTTCCGTGACTGTTGTGACACTGTTGGCAGTTGCGACCAAACATTTCGCCACCACGCGCAATCACTTGATTGTCGTCGCGAGAATATGGGTTTCTAAGATAATCCTCTGGTGTTTCGGCGACGCCAGCCGAGGGACTTAGCACGAGGAAAACACTGGCAAGTGCGGCCAGATGCGCCCTGCCGACCAGAGTCCCAAGGCAACCTTTCCCGGCTGAAGATTTTGAAGCTTTGATCGCAGATTGCTTCATTACTCTGCTCTTGAATCTGTGACGCTGTTCGGCTTGCGCGGGAGGAGCCATGGGCGTTGGCGCATGGCTCCTTGATGACGGTCGGGATCAGTCGACAACTCCGAAAACCATCATGCCGCCGCCGCGCGATTGTTTCTTGAACAGCTCGTCGTAGACCAGCGGCCACAAGCTTCCTCCACCGGGCCCGTAGACAATGGCGACATATTGCTTTCCATCCACGGTGAAAGTCGTCGGATTGCCGTGAATGCCGGTCCCGACATTGAAGGTCCACAACGTCTCGCCGGTATTGTCCTTCAGAGCGTTGAAATTACCCTCGGCGTCTCCCGCGAATACCAGGCCTCCCGCTGTCGCCAGCAGGCCGCTCGTGGCGGGCGTGCTTTGGGGACGAGTCCACACCAATTCGCCGGTTGTCGCGTCGAAGGCCTTCACGCCGCCGCTATAGGGATGAGCGCGCAAAACCTTGGATGCGAGGTACCATTCTCCGGTCTTGAGCTGTTGCTTGCGCGCCTGAATATCCATCGAACTGTCGATGAAAGGCACGTAAACAAGCTTCGTCAAAGGACTATACGCTGCGGGGTGCCATTCCTTGCCGCCATCGAGGATCGGGGCGATATCGGTGGCCACTTTGTCATAAGAGGGAATCTTGTCGGGATTCGGAATCGGGCGGCAGTTCTCCCCGAAGCTCTTGACCCAATTGACCCTGGCGATCGGAACCACAAAGTTGCATTTGGCTGTCGCTCGGTCGATCGAATAAAGATGACCATTTCGATCGGCATGAATCCAAACCTTTCGATTCTTCGCATCGTCGATCAAAATGGCTTCGTTATTGCCGTCATAGTCCCACGCATTGTTTGGGGTATATTGGAAATAGGATTTGAGCTTGCCGGTATCCGGATCGAGCGCCAGAGTTGAATCGGCGTAAAGATT
>NZ_JAYSBG010000034.1:0-18077 GCF_041915505.1 Rhodoblastus sp.
CTGCAATCAACGACATAGCTGTCTCCGGGCTTGGTATCGACGCCGGAGCCGTCCGTCAGCGGATGACGGACGCTTCCGCGCATGGTGTTGACCACGATGATGTTGCCCGAGGACGGGTCGAATTCATCCGCTCGCGTGGGCACCCCGAAGCAGAAGCGGCTCAGAACGATCCGGCCAACCTTCAATGTGCGCAAAGTGGCGTTGGGGTCGGAGCCTGCAACGAGCGGCCGCGTGGCGAGCGGCATATAGACCCGATGGCAGAAGGCGTTGACCTGTGCCCACTCCCGGGACGCATTCAGCTTTCCGCTCAGGAGCGGCCGGCCTTGCGCGTCGTAAAGCAGCGCATGTTCCAGCAATTCTCCCCCCTCCACACATCGCCGGCGCCATTGTGCCTGGAAATACCGAAAACTCAATCAAGGGTTTCTCAAAATGGGGCCATAGCAGTGTAAAACCAAGCCGCCTCCGACGAAATTCTCAGTATAACGCCTTAATGTAGTATCATAATACTTCATACTTGGATTACGGTGAGGATTACGGTGACATAATACCAATTCTCTAATTTGAACCGGTTTGCCGTCCCTGAAATCACAATAATTCATTGCGCCAGCGGCGCCGTGACGACCGCACCAATCTTTCCCGCCTTCAACGCTCCGCGCAGCACTTCGCCCAATTGCCGGAACATGGCCTTGCGGCTCGACGACAGGCGCCAGACCAGAGCGATGGTCCGGGGCGGGCTGTCATCCTCCAGCGGCACGGCGACCAGCTCCAGTCCGCGCAGGATGCCGGCGCGGATCGCCATTTCCGGCGCGAGCGTTACGCCCAGCCCGTTGGCGGCCATCTGCACCAGAGTGTGCAGGCTGGTGCCCTGAAAGCCGCTGTTTCGCCGCGCGCCTTCGAGCGAACAGGCCGCCAGCGCATGTTCGCGCAGGCAATGGCCGTCCTCGAGCAGCAGAAGGTCGTCGGCCGCCATGTCCTGCGGCCGGATTTTCTTGCGCCCGGCCAGCCGGTGCTCCGGCGGACAGACCACGAAGAAGCGGTCGCTCGCCAGATCCATCGTCTCCAGGCCCTCGCAGGGATAAGGCAAGGCGATGATGGCGGCGTCGGCCTGGCCGCTTTCGAGCCGCGCCAGGATCGGCGCCGATTGCTCCTCGCGCAGATAGATTCGGAGCTTGGGAAAGGCCTCGCGCAGCGCCGGCATGATGCGCGGCACCAGAAAAGGGCCAATGGTGGGAATCACGCCGAGCTGCAGCGAGCCCGACAGCGGGTCGCGCGCGTCCTGAGCCGCTTCGACCAGTTCCTCGGCGGCGCGCAACAGGGCCCGGGCCCGGTCGGCGAGATCGAGCCCGACGGCGGTCGGAATCACCACGCGTTTGGTGCGCTCCAGCAGCTTGACGCCCAGCAGAACCTCCAGTTCCTGGATCGCCGCGCTCAGCGCCGACTGGCTGACCAGGCATTCCTCCGCTGCAGCGCCGAAATGGCGGCGTTCGACCACGGCGACGAGAAAACGCAATTGGCGAAGGGTAGGAAGTGGTTTCATAAGAATGACATTAATCGAAAAAACAGATCAGGAAAATTTATTTTTTGAATTTTACTCGATCACACCAGCCGTCTAGGTTGCGGTCATCGACATTGACGCGCCGCACAAAAGTGAGCGGCGGGTCCACCACCGGAGAAGCCTATGTCGCTCATCAACACCGCGGTCAAACCCTTCGTGGCCAAGGCCTTCAAACAGGGCAAGTTCATCGACGTGACCGAAGCCGACCTGCTCGACAAGTGGTCGGTCGTGTTCTTCTATCCCGCCGACTTCACCTTCGTCTGCCCGACCGAGCTCGAAGACCTCGCCGACAGCTACGCCGAATTCAAGAAGCTCGGCGTTGAAATCTATGCGGTTTCGACCGACACGCATTTCAGCCACAAGGCCTGGCACGACGTGTCGCCGGCGATCAAGAAGATCGACTATGTCATGGTCGGCGACCCGACCCATGCGATCTCGCGCAATTTCGAAGTGCTGATCGAAGACGCCGGCCTCGCCGACCGCGGCACCTTCGTGGTCGATCCCGACGGCATCATCCAGATCGTCGAAGTCAATGCCGGCGGCATCGGCCGCGACGCCAAGGAGCTTCTGCGCAAGGTCAAGGCGGCGCAATACGTTGCGAGCCATCCTGGCGAAGTCTGCCCCGCCAAGTGGCAGGAAGGCGAGAAGACCCTCGCCCCGTCGCTCGACCTCGTCGGCAAGATCTAACCGTCGCCCTTTAGCCCTCTGCGGCGGCAAGGCCCCGGACCTTCGGCCCGGGGCCACTTGGGCCCGGGGCCACCCTTCGCGAGCGGCCCATCATCGGGCGCTGTCCCTCCCTCTTTCCCGGAGCTTTCCGCCATGTTGGACGCCGCCCTCAAAAACCAGTTGCACGCCTATTTCGAACGCATCGTCCACCCGATCGAACTGGTCGCCTCGCTCGACGACGGCGAGAAATCGCGCGAAATGCTGGCGCTGCTGGAAGATGTTGCGGCGCAATCGCCCAAGATCACTCTCAATCGCAATGGGGCCGACGCCCGCAAGCCGTCCTTCGCGATCAAGCGCGCCGGCACCGATGTCGGCGTGGCCTTCGCCGGCCTGCCGATGGGCCATGAATTCAATTCGCTGATTCTCGCTTTGCTCCAGGTTGGCGGCCATCCGCCGAAGGAATCCGCCGAGACGATCAAGCAGATCGAGGCGGTCGAGGGCGATTATCATTTCGAGACCTATTTCTCGCTGTCCTGCCAGAACTGCCCGGATGTGGTCCAGGCGCTGAACCTGATCAGCGTCATCAACCCCAGGATCCGCCACACCGCCATCGACGGCGCCCTGTTCCAGGACGAGGTCGAGGCGCGCAAGGTGCTGGCCGTGCCCGCGGTCTTCCTGAACGGCGAACTCTTCGCCCAGGGCCGCATGGGGCTGGAGCAATTGCTCGCCAAGATCGACACCGGCGCCTCCCTCCGCGCTGCCGAAAAGCTCAAGGACAAGCCGCCCTTCGACGTGCTGGTCGTCGGCGGCGGCCCGGCCGGCGCGGCGGCCGCGATCTATGCGGCGCGCAAAGGCATCAATACCGGCGTGGTGGCCGAGCGTTTCGGCGGCCAGGTGCTGGACACGATGGGCATCGAGAATTTCATCTCGGTCCAGCACACCGAAGGTCCGAAACTGGCCGCTTCGCTGGAGGCGCACGTCAAGGAATATGACGTCGACATCATGAATCTGCAGACCGCGACCGAGCTGGTCCCGGCCTCGCAGCCCGGCGACCTGACCCAGGTCAAGCTGGCGAGCGGCGTCACGCTCTCGGCCCGCACGGTCATCCTCTCCACCGGCGCGCGCTGGCGGCAGATGAATGTGCCCGGCGAGCAGGACTATCGCAACAAGGGCGTGGCCTATTGCCCGCACTGCGACGGCCCGCTGTTCAAGGGCAAGCGCGTGGCGGTGATCGGCGGGGGTAATTCCGGCGTCGAAGCGGCGATTGATCTCGCCGGCCTGGTCGCCCATGTCACCCTGATCGAATTCGACGGCCAATTGCGCGCCGACGCGGTGCTGCAGGACAAGCTGCGCTCGCTCAGCAATGTCCGGATCGTTGTTTCGGCCCAGACCACCGAGGTTCATGGCGACGGCGACAAGGTCAACGGCCTGTCCTACAAGGACCGCGCGACCGGCGCGCATCATCGCGTGGACCTGGAAGGCGTGTTCGTCCAGATCGGCCTCGTGCCCAACACCGAATGGCTGAAGGGCGCGATCAACCTGAGCCCGCGCGGCGAGATCGAGATCGATTCGCGCGGCGAGACCTCGGCCTATGGCGTGTTCGCCGCCGGCGACGCGACCACCACGCCCTATAAGCAGATCATCATCGCCATGGGCGGCGGCGCCACCGCTGCACTCTCGGCCTTCGATTGCCTCATTCGCCAGGCCCCTCCCGCGACCTCGCAAGCCGCGTGACGAAAGACCCGGCGGGCGCAAGCCCGCCGGGCGCTCCTTTTTGGCAGACGCCTCTTTCCGTCCGGAGCGCCCGCGTCTAACCTGTTTCCGCCTCCCCGAGCGATGACGCATGAGTCGGAACGCCCAGCGAAAACAGATCCTGATGTGCGCGCCGGATCATTTCGGCGTCGCTTATGTCATCAATCCGTGGATGGAAGGGCAATATGCCCGTACGGACGCCGACGAGGCCCGGCGGCAATGGCTCGGACTCAAGGCGTTGATCGAATCCCGCGCGGACGTCCGCCTCGTCCCGCCGCATCCCGGCCTGCCCGATCTGGTGTTCACCGCCAATGCCGGCCTGCCGAAGGGCAAGACAATCGTGCTCAGCCGCTTCCGCTGCCCTGAGCGACGCGGCGAGGAGCCGGTGTTCCGCGCCTGGTTCGAGGCCGAGGGCTACCGGGTTATCGATCCGCCAAACGATCTGCCGTTCGAAGGCGCGGGCGATGCGCTTTATGACGAGGCGCGCGACCTGTTCTGGGTCGGCCACGGCTTCCGTTCGCACGAAGATGTCGCGCCCTTTCTCGAAAAGACGCTGGCGACGCGCACGGTGTCGCTCGGCCTGATCGACCCGCGTTTCTATCACCTCGATACTTGCCTCTGCCCCCTACCCGGCGGTTCCCTGCTTTATTTCCCCGGCGCCTTCGCGCCAGCCTCGCGCGCGGCGATCGAAGCCCATGTTCCTCCCGAAAAGCGCATTTGCGTCGAAGGTCCCGACGCCGAGAATTTCTGCTGCAACGCGGTCGCGCTGGACGGCGCGGTCATCTTCAATCGCGCGTCCGCCAGCCTGATCGAGCGCCTTCGCCAAGCCGGTTTCGAGCCCCTGCTCACGCCGCTGGATCAATTCATCAAGGCCGGCGGCGCGGCCAAATGCCTGACGCTGGAAATCTGACTCCAAAGAACAAAAAAAGAACTTGCCTGAAAGAACAAATCACGTACATTGCAGATATACAAGCTCATTGCGCCCCCCGCGTCACCCATGCCAAAAGGATAGAGCCGATGTCGCAAGCGAATCTCCGCCTCGTGGAAGGAACCTCCGTGGACAAGACCAAGGCTCTTGACGCCGCCCTGGCGCAAATCGAACGCGCCTTTGGCAAGGGCTCGATCATGCGCATGGGCAAGAACCAGCCAGCAACCGAAATCGAGACCGTTTCCACGGGTTCGCTCGGCCTCGATATCGCGCTCGGTGTCGGCGGCCTGCCACGTGGCCGCATTGTCGAAATCTACGGTCCGGAATCCTCGGGCAAGACCACCCTCGCCCTGCACACGATCGCAGAAGCCCAGAAAAAGGGCGGCGTCTGCGCCTTCGTCGACGCCGAACATGCGCTCGATCCGGTCTATGCCCGCAAGCTCGGCGTCCATCTTGACGACCTCCTCATCTCGCAGCCCGACACCGGCGAACAGGCGCTCGAAATCACCGACACTCTGGTGCGCTCGGGCGCGGTCGACGTGCTCGTGGTCGATTCCGTCGCCGCGCTCGTGCCGCGCGCGGAAATCGACGGCGAAATGGGCGAGGTTCAGCCCGGCCTGCAGGCGCGCCTGATGAGCCAAGCCCTGCGCAAGCTCACGGCCTCCATCTCCAAATCGCGGACCATGGTGATCTTCATCAACCAGATCCGCATGAAGATCGGCGTGATGTATGGCTCGCCGGAAACCACCACCGGCGGCAATGCGCTGAAATTCTACGCCTCGGTGCGTCTCGACATCCGCCGGGTCGGCGCGATCAAGGACCGCGAGGAAGTCGTCGGCAACCAGACCCGCGTCAAGGTCGTCAAGAACAAGGTCGCCCCTCCCTTCAAACAGGTCGAATTCGACATCATGTATGGCGAAGGCGTCTCGAAAATGGGTGAGCTAGTCGATCTGGGCGTCAAGGCGGGGGTTGTCGAAAAATCCGGCGCCTGGTTCTCGTATGACAGCCAGCGCCTGGGTCAGGGCCGCGAAAACGCCAAGACTTTCCTGAAAAACAATCCGGAAATCGCCGCGCGGATCGAACTGACCATCCGCGAAAACGCCGGACTGATCGCCGAGCGCATTCTCGACAATATCGATCCCGGCGCGGAAGAAAACGACGCCTGACGCGCCTTCCGCTCCTCTTCCGCCCCTTCGTCTCCGCGTGGAAGGGGCCCGGAAGAGGATTCCGCCGACACGACGAGAGGATGGCTCGCCCGCCTCCGGCGTGCGGCGACGCAAGGCTTTGCCCGAAGATTATGCGCCGACTGCTCTCGACAGGACTTTGACCTGTCTATAGATAAAATCCGCCCGCCCCCTGTCTGGAAAGCGCGTGAATTCCGGGAGCGTGCGCGAGGTAAAGCGGAGAGTCGAGAGCATCCATGAGCGGCGTCAACGAAATCCGGTCCACATTCCTCGATTATTTCGCCAGCAACGGCCACACCGTCGTCGATTCCTCTTCGCTTGTCCCGCGCAACGATCCCACGCTGATGTTCACCAATGCGGGGATGGTGCCGTTCAAGAATCTCTTCACCGGCGCCGAAAGACGGGATTATGTCCGCGCGACCTCCTCCCAGAAATGCGTCCGCGCCGGCGGCAAGCACAACGATCTGGACAATGTCGGCTATACCGCCCGGCACCACACCTTTTTCGAAATGCTCGGCAATTTTTCCTTCGGCGATTATTTCAAGGAACAGGCGATCGTCCTGGCCTGGAATCTAATCGTCAAGGAATTCGGCCTGTCGAAGGACCGCCTGCTCGTCACGGTCTATCACGATGACGACGAAGCCTTCGGCCTGTGGAAGAAAATCGCCGGCTTTTCCGACGACCGCATCATCCGCATCGCCTCGAGCGACAATTTCTGGTCGATGGGCGAAACTGGCCCCTGCGGCCCCTGTTCCGAGATCTTCTACGACCAGGGCGAAGCGCTGCGCGGCGGGCCGCCCGGCAGCCCTGACGAAGACGGCGACCGTTTCCTCGAATTCTGGAACCTCGTGTTCATGCAGTTCGAGCAGGTCGCGCCGGGCCAGCGCGTCCCACTCCCGCGCCCCTCGATCGACACCGGCATGGGCCTTGAGCGCATCGCGGCGCTGATGCAGGGCGTCCATTCCAATTTCGACATCGACCTGTTCCGCGCGCTGATCCGCGCCGTCGCCGACGCCACCGGCGTCGATCCCGACGGCCCGATGCAGGCCAGCCATCGCATCATCGCCGACCATCTGCGCGCCTCCGCCTTCCTGGTCGCAGACGGCATTCTTCCCGCCAATGAAGGTCGCGGCTATGTCCTGCGCCGCATAATGCGCCGCGCGATGCGCCACGCCCAATTGCTCGGCGCGCGCGATCCCCTGATGTGGCGGCTGGTGCCGGCGCTGGTGCGAGAGATGGGCGCGGCCTATCCCGAACTGAACCGGGCGCAGGCGTTGATCGAGGAAACCCTCAAGCTCGAGGAAACCCGGTTCCGCACGACGCTCGCGCGCGGCCTCGCCATTCTCGACGAGGAGGCGCGCGACCTACGCGAAGGCCAGAACCTGTCGGGCGACATCGCCTTCAAGCTCTACGACACCTATGGCTTTCCGCTCGATCTGACGCAGGAGGCCTTGCGCGCCCGCAAGATCGGCGTGGACAAAGTCACGTTCGACGCGGCGATGGAGCGCCAGCGCGCCGAGGCGCGCAAGGCCTGGGCCGGCTCGGGCGAAGCGGCGACCGAAACGGTCTGGTTCACGATCAAGGACAAGGTCGGGGCGACGGATTTTCTCGGCTATGAAACCGAATCTGCGGAAGGCGTAGTCGTCGCCTTGTTGCGCGACGGCGTCGAGCAGGATGAGCTCAAGGCCGGTGAAAAGGGCTTTGTCATCCTCAACCAGACGCCCTTCTATGCGGAATCCGGCGGCCAGGTCGGCGACACCGGCGTGTTGCATGTCGGAGAAACCCGGCTGCGCGTCGAAAATACCCTCAAGAAGGTCGGCGACCTGTTCGTCCACGACGTCGTCGTCGAACAGGGCGCCGTGAAACGCGGCATGGCGCTGCAACTTGACGTCGACCATGAACGCCGCGCCGCCATCCGCGCCAATCATTCCGCGACCCATCTGCTGCACGAGGCCTTGCGCGAGGTTCTGGGCGATCATGTCGCCCAGAAGGGCTCGCTGGTCGCGGCGGATCGGCTCCGCTTCGATTTCGCCCATCCCAAGCCGGTCACGGATCAGGAACTGGCGGAGGTCGAGGAGATCGCCAATCGCGTCATTCTCGAGAACGCGGCGGTCGCCACCCGCCTGATGGCGGTCGATCAGGCGATCGAATCCGGCGCCCGCGCCTTGTTCGGCGAGAAATATGGCGACGAAGTCCGCGTCGTCTCGATGGGCGCCGGGAGCCATCGCCCGTTTTCCGTCGAGCTTTGCGGCGGCGTCCATGTCTCCCGGACGGGCGACATCGGTCTCGTCTCCATCGTCGGCCGCAGCGCGGTCGCTGCGGGCGTCCAACGGATCGAAGCGAAGACGGGCGCAGCCGCGCGGCGTCATCTCAACGCCGAGGCCAGGGTCCTTCACGATCTTTCCGGCCTGCTGCGCGCGCCGGTCGAGGACGCGGCCGACCGCCTGACGGCCCTGCTGGAAGAGCGCAAGAAGCTCGAACGCGAATTGACGGAAGCGCGCAAGAAGCTCGCCATGGGCGGCGGCGGCGCGACGGAAAAGCCGGTTCGCCAGATCGCGGGCGTCAATTTCTTTTCGCGCGCCATTTCGGGCGTGGAGATGAAGGACCTGAAGTCGCTCGCGGATGAAGCCAAGCAGTCGATCGGCTCCGGCGTTGTCGCCATTGTCGGCGTCGCCGAGGATGGCCGCGCCGGCGTGGTGGTCGCGGTGACCCCCGATCTGACGCAGAAATTCAATGCGGTCGATTTCGTGCGGCTCGCCTCGGAAAAGCTCGGCGGCAAAGGCGGCGGCGGCCGTCCCGACATGGCGCAGGCCGGCGGCCCGGACGGCGCGGCGGCCGATCAGGCCCTGGCGGCGGTCGCTGATTTACTCGAGCAGCGCGCCGCGTCCTGACCGCAAGGCGGCGGCCCCGATGGGCCGCCGGCGCGTTGCGTCAGCGATGTTCGCGGCGGTGCAGGAAAGCCAGCCGTTCGAACATATGGACGTCCTGCTCGTTCTTGAGCAAGGCGCCGTGAAGCGGCGGAATCAATTTCGCCGTATCGCTCTCTCGCAATTGCTCCGGCGTAATATCCTCGCTGAGCAGCAATTTCAGCCAATCCAGCAATTCCGAGGTGGACGGCTTCTTTTTCAGGCCCGGAACGTCGCGCATCTGGAAGAACAGCCGGAGCGCCTCCTCGATCAGGCCCTTTTTCAGATCCGGGAAATGGGCGGCGATGATCGCCTCCATCGTCGGCCGATCCGGGAATTTGATGTAATGGAAAAAGCAGCGGCGCAGGAAAGCGTCGGGCAATTCCTTTTCATTATTCGAGGTGATGATGACGAGCGGCCGCTTCTTCGCGCGGATCGTCTCGCCCGTCTCATAGACGTGGAACTCCATCCGATCGAGTTCGAGCAGCAGATCGTTCGGAAATTCGATATCGGCCTTGTCGATCTCGTCGATCAGCAGGACCAGCGGCTCGTCGGCGACAAAAGCCTCCCACAACTTGCCGCGCCGGATGTAATGGCCGATGTCCGATACGCGCGGATCGCCGAGCTGCGAATCGCGCAACCGCGAAACGGCGTCATATTCATAAAGTCCCTGCTGCGCCTTGGTGGTCGATTTGACGTGCCAGGTCAGCAGGCGCGCCGGCAGCGCCCTGGCGACCTCCTCCGCGAGAACGGTCTTGCCCGTTCCGGGCTCGCCCTTGACGAGCAGCGGGCGCTCCAGCGCCATGGCCGCGTTCACGGCGACCTGGAGATCCCTGGTCGCGACATAAGTGCTCGATCCCGTGAAACGCATCAGTCCTTCGCCCTTCCGCCGCTGTCGGCAAAGCCGCAATTTGGCGCCGCAGCACGCCGCCGGCAAGATGGGAGGCGCGTCGGTAGCCGCATGCGAGGAGCTGAACCGCGCATCGCTGAAAAATGCAGCGAAAACAAAGAATAGCGATTTGGCCGCGGCGCAATCGAACGCGCGCCGAAGTCCCAAGGATAGCGTGCGCTTGCGCCGACGAAATACTTGCCGAATCAAAGTCGATCGATGTGACGGTTTTGTGCGCCTCGCGTGGCCAGCGCGGGGGCGCCCGTGAAGCCCATGCTGCGGCGCAAACTCCTACCAAAGTACGAAACTGTTCAATTTCACCGACTTATTGGACTCCGGAAATCGCCTCCACCCGCCCCAAAATGTGACATTTCTACAACTCAACCGATCCGATTGCGCCAAAGCGGCGGAAAGATGACAGCTGTGGCGGCCGCGTCCTTCTTTCATGGTTGTCCTTCGCTTAATGTGAAGGCCTCGGATGTCCCGTGCCGGATTATTGTGGCTGAGGCTGAATAGTCGTCACGGGGCCGAAGTAAAGAGTTCGTTAACATTGAAAGCTGAAGCCCTCGGGAGGGGTATTCTGATGAACATTAAGGCTAAAATTCTCGGCGCGGCCATGGGCGCCCTCGGCCTCTGCGGTCTGAGCTCCGCCGCCCTCGCCGGCTCCACCAACCCGCCCGGCGAACGCGCCGGCCTCGACATGGCGACCCCGCTGCCGGAAGGCGTCTACTTCGTGAACATCACGGGCGTGGGCAACTGGCGCGACGCCGTCGCCGGCTCCGACTCCAACTTCTCGTACAACGTTCCGGTCGTCGCCTGGTCGTCGCCCTGGAACATCCTGGGCGGCCACGTCCAGTTCTATGTCGCCGCGCCGGAAGTCCTCGGCGGCTACAACTACCAGGATCCGCTGCTCGTCGGCCGCACGAACTTCTTCGCGGCGAGCATCTACAACCCGTGGATCGCCGGCCAGCTGGCCTGGAACCTCGGCAACGGGTTCAGCGTTTCGTTGCTGTCCGGCGCTTACATCGGCATTTCGGACGCCGGCAACTTCAACAACGCCTTCAACCACACCACCTTCCAGGAACAGCTCTCTCTCGCCTGGCATGGCGGCGGCTGGAACGCGACCGCCAACCTGATCGCCGGCTTCCTGACCAACCAGAGCTCGTGCTCCGCCTTTGGCCTTGTCGCGAGCTGCCAGAACAACAACTACTTCAACTATGACCTCGCCCTGACCCACACCTTCGGCAAGTGGGAAGTCGGCGCGGTCGCCTTCGGTTCGACCGACTTCGGCGGCTATAGCGCGGGCTTCAACGGCTCCGGCATCTTCCACGGCGCTTATGCTGAACAGGCCCAGTTCGCCCTCGGCGGCCTGGTCGGCTACAACTTCGGTCCGGTGATCACCCAGTTCATCGTCTCGACCGACGTCTATACCCAGAACTACAACAACAAGCAGACCCAGTTCCTGGCGCACGTGATCGTGCCGATCTGGAACCCGGAGACCCCGAAGGCGGTCGTCGCCAAATATTGATTTGGCCAGGTGCTGATCCCGCGATCAGTCCTGCCGGAAACGGCCTGAAATCGCCGACGATGGTTCGCCATCGTCGGCTTTTTCTTTGGTTGGCGTTCAGCTTCCGCCTTCGCTTTCCGACGCTTCCCGCCGGCGCTTTCCTCCTTTAATCTGCATGGCCGGATCCGCTTCCCTCCCGCCGGATCGACCGAAGGCCCTGGCGCATGCTGATCGACTTCTTCCTGTCCTTGCGCGAAGCGCAGGTTCCGGTTTCCCTGCGCGAATATCTGACCTTGTGCGAGGCGCTCTCGTCCGACCTTGCCGACAAATCGGTCGAGAATTTCTATTTCCTGGCGCGCGCCGCTCTGGTGAAGGACGAACGCAATCTCGACAAGTTCGATCGCGTATTCGCCCAGGCGTTCAAGGGGCTCGAGCCCGGCGCCGATCTCGTCGACAAAGCCGAAATCCCCGAAGAATGGCTCCGCAAGCTGGCGGAGAAATTCCTCACCGACGAGGAGAAGCGGGAGATCGAGGCGCTCGGCTGGGACAAGCTGATGGAGACGCTGAAAAAGCGGCTCGAAGAGCAGAAGGAGCGCCATCAGGGCGGCAATAAATGGATCGGGACGGCCGGAACCTCGCCCTTCGGCGCCTATGGCTATAATCCTGAAGGCGTTCGCATCGGCCAGGACGGCAACCGCAATTTCCGCGCCGTGAAAGTCTGGGACAAGCGCGAGTTCAAGGATCTCGACGGCGACGAGCAATTGGGGCCGCGCAATATCAAGATCGCCCTGCGCCGCCTGCGCAAATTCGCGCGCACGGGCGCGCCCGACGAACTGGATCTCGAAAACACCATCGGCGCGACGGCGCGGCAGGGCTTTCTCGACGTGAAAATGCGTCCCGAACGCCGCAATGCCGTGAAGGTGCTGCTGCTGCTCGATATCGGCGGATCAATGGATTGGCATGTGCAGCAGGTCGAAAGCCTGTTCGCCGCCGCCCGCGGCGAGTTCAAACATCTCGAACATTTCTACTTCCACAATTGCCTCTACGAGGGCGTCTGGAAGAACAACATGCGGCGCCATTCCGAGCGGATGGCGACCTGGGACCTGCTCCACACTTTTCCGCACGACTACAAGCTGATCTTCGTCGGCGACGCGGCTATGAGCCCCTATGAGATCGTGATGGAAGGCGGTTCGGTCGAACACCACAATGCGGAAGCCGGCAAGGTCTGGCTGGAGCGCGCCTTGCGCTGCTGGCCGCACGCGGTCTGGCTCAATCCGACGCCGGAGGGCCATTGGGCCTATACCCAGTCGATCGGCATGATTCAGCGCGTCATGGAGCAGCGCATGTTTCCGCTGACGCTGGAAGGCATCGAAGCGGCGATGCGCGAACTGGTGCGGTAGAGCACAGCGCGCCAAGACAAAGGAACCGCGAGTCGATCGCGATACGCCCGAATCGCAATCGACTCGCGCGCCGCGCGGCCTCGCGCGGCGCGGTTCGCTCAAATCACTTCTTCTCTTCGGTCGGGGCGGCCGGCGCGGCGCCAGTCCCTGTCTCAGCGGGCGCGGCTTTTGGCGGCTCGGGCGCGGCCGGCGGCGCCGGTTCGACGGCCTTGGCGCCTTCAGGCTCCGCGCTTTTTGCTGGCTCGGCCGTTTTTTCGGGCTCCTTCGCCTGCTCGGGCTCTTTCGCCTTCAAGTCCAGAATGGCCGGCGCCTTATCCGCCGCTGGCGCTTCGGGCGCCGCCGGCTCAGCCTTCGCCGGGCTGACGGCCGGCTTCGGGGTTTCGGCGCCAAGCGCCTTCAAAGTGGCGGCCGCCCGGAAATATTCGATGAAATTCTTCGGGCAGGTCTCGACCGCCTCGCGCAAATGCGCGACGGCCTCGTCGCGGGCGTTCTTGCCCAGCAATTCGGCGCCGATATAGAAATGCGCCTCGCATTTGTCGCCCGGAGCATTCGCCCCGGCCAAAACCTGAGCCGCCGCGATTTCGCCGAGGTCGTAGCGCACGACCGGCCAGGGCCAGGCGGTTTGCGACACTTTCGCGGCGCGGCTTTTCAGTTCGGCCTTGGCCTCCCCGCCGGATTGCGCGAGAAACAGCCAGAGCGCCGGATAAGCGCTTTTGGGATCGACCTTCAGCGCCTGTTTAAAAGCCGCGATCGCGTCGGCCTTGTCGCCCTTGAGCTGATAGGCCACGCCGCGATTGAAAATGGCGAAGGCGTTGTTTGGCGCGAGTTCGATCGCCCGCGAATAATCCGCCAGCGCCTTGTCCCACTCGCCCTTGGCGAGCCAGGCGCCGCCGCGCGCGACAAAAGCCGAGGCGCTCTTGCCCTCGATGTCGATGACCGCGCTGTAATCCGCGATCGCCTTGTCGGCCTCGCCCGCGGCGAGCAGGAGATTGCCCCGGTCGCTGAACAAAGCGGGGTTCTTCCCGCCCAGTTCGACCGCCTTGTCGAAATCGGCCCGGGCGCGGTCGCTGTCGCCGCGATCCTGCAGGATCATGCCGCGAACCTGGAAAGCGACGGCATTCTTGCCGTCCAGTTCGATCGCCTTGTCGCAATCCGCCAGCGCCTTGTCCGCCTGGCCCATTTTTTTCAGCGCAAAACAGCGATTGGAATAAGCCCAGGCGATTTCTTCGCCCTTCCACCGGCCCGATTCGATCAGCTTGCCGCAAGCCTCGGCGCGCGCGGCCGCAGCGACCTTGCCGTCGGCGTTGGCGCAGCGTTCGGCCTCGGGCGATTGCTGCGATTGGGGCGCCGTCGGCGTCACGCGCGGCAGGATCAGACCGTGCATCGAATCGAGCGAGAGCGCCGGCGCCGCCTCGCCGGCCGCGTCCGGAGCGGCCGTCTGGCCGTAAGCCGGCCCGAGCAGGGCCAGTCCGCCGCAAAAGGCCAGCAGCCAATTCCGATATGTCATCACATCCCTCCCGCGCGCCCTGGCTTTTCTCGACTCGAAGCGGCCTTGGCTCCTCGACGGTTAGCCCATCGCCGCGCCCGGACAAAGCGCAAAAAATACGGCGGAACGACGGCCCCGCTTATTGCCAGCCTGTCAAAAAGTCCTGCTAATGAAAGGCCATGCGCCGCCTCATCCTTTTCCGCCACTCAGAAGCCGTCCATTCGTCGCATCATTCCGACCACGAGCGGCCGTTGACCGAAGCGGGCCGCAAGGACGCCGCCCGCGCCGGCGCCCGGCTGGCGGAACTGGATCTGCCGATCGACCTGGCGTTGGTTTCCGATTCGCGGCGCACCCGCGAGACCTGGGACATCGCCGCCGCCCATCTGAAGACGCCGCCCGAAGCGCGCCAGGAAAAAACGCTCTATGAGGCCGGCCGCCGCGACCTGCTCGATCTGGCGCGGGCGCAGCCGGATTCGGTCAAATCCTTAATTCTCGTCGGGCATAATCCCTCCATCTCCGAATTCGCCGTCCATTTCGCCGGGCGTGGCGAGACCGAAGCGCTCAGACGGCTGAGCCGGGGCTTTCCGCCGGGCGGCGTCGCGATCTTCGATATCGACGATGTGGAATGGCGGAAATTGCGCTGGGGCGACGGCGGTCTGACCCATTTCATCGCCTGACGGCCCAGCGACCCTATATGAAGTTTAACGTGACGTTTATTATGATTTTTAATCAACTATTTATGACATGTTTTCGAACCGACGCCTCAGACATCCAATCCCGCGCCTGAGGAACTAACGAACAACATACTGTTTCGAATAAATTTTTTTCCGATTTTGACCGCCTTGTGAAGAATTCCGCCCGCGCCCGTTTCCGCCCGGTCCTTTCATGATTAAATGAGCGGCGAGGGTTCAGCTCGACCCCGCCGGAGTCCGTCTTGTCCGCTTTGACCGATCTGTTCCGCGAAGCGCGCAGCAGCGCGGCCAATCTCGCCGAGGTTTTCGCGCGCGGCCGGGGCCTTCGGCTGGGCGTCACCGGCCTGTCGCGGGCCGGCAAGACCGTCTTCATCACCGCCCTCGCCCAGCAGCTCACCACGCTCGCCCATGCCGCCGCCGAGGGCCGAAAGAATCCGCTGCCGGTCTTCCGCCTCGCCGCCGAGGGCCGGCTGATCGCGGGTCGACTGGAGCCGCAGCCTGACGACCATGTCGCCCGTTTCGCCTTCGAGGATCATGTCGCCGCCCTCACCGGGCCGGACCGGCTATGGCCGCAATCGACCCGGCAGATCTCGGAATTGCGGCTGCTGCTGGATTTCCAGCGCCGGGACGGCTTTCGACCCGGCCCCGGCCGTTTCGTGATCGACATCGTCGATTATCCGGGCGAATGGCTGCTCGACCTGCCGCTGCTGGAAAAATCCTATTCGGTGTGGTCGCGCGAAACCTTCGAGGCCAGCGCCGCCGCCGCCCGCGCTCCGCTCGCCGCCGATTGGCGCGGCTTTTCCGCCGGCCTCGACCCGAAGGCGCCGGCCGACGAGGCCATCGCCCGCAAGGCGGCCGAATTGTTCACGGCCTATCTGCGCGCGGCGCGTTCCGACGCTTTCGCGCTGTCCACCTTGCCGCCGGGGCGCTTTTTGATGCCCGGCGATCTCGAAGGCTCGCCGGCCCTCACTTTCGCGCCGCTGCCGCCGGGCGATGGCGACGAGCCCGCGCCTGGTTCGCTGGCGGCCATGATGGAGCGGCGCTACGAGGCCTATAAGGCCCATGTGGTCAAACCCTTCTTCCGCGATCATTTCGCCCGGCTCGACCGCCAGATCGTGCTGGTCGACGCGCTCGCAGCGCTCAATTCCGGCCCGGCCGCCCTGCGCGACCTGCAACATGCGCTCAACGACGTGCTCGCCGCCTTCCGGATCGGACGCGGCAATGCGCTGACCAAATTGTTCCGGCCGAAGATCGACAAGATCCTGATCGCCGCGACCAAGGCCGATCATCTGCACCATCTCAGCCACGACCGGCTCGAAGCCATTCTGCGGCAATTGACCGCACGCGCCATTTCCCGCTCGGAATTTTCCGGCGCGGCGGTGGATGTGATCGCGCTCGCCGCCGTGCGCGCCACGCGCGAGGCCGCCGTGCGGCGCGGCCGCGAGACCATTGACGCGATCATTGGCACGCCGCTGAAGGGCGAGACGCTCGACGGCCAGATTTTCGACGGCGAGACGGAGGCGGCGATCTTTCCCGGCCAATTGCCGGCCGATCCGCGCGAGGCCTTTCGCGGCGACGCGCTGGCGCAGGCCGAGGACGAATCGGATTATCGCTTCCTGCGCTTCCGCCCGCCGATTCCCGTGTTCGGAACCGATGGCAAGCCCCTGCCCGCCCCCCATATCAGGCTGGACCGCGCCTGCCAGTTCCTGTTCGGAGACCGGCTGTCATGAGCGACGCGCCCAAATCGCGCCCCCGCGCCTTCCGCCTCGACGAGCTCGCGCCCGGCGAGACGCGCGATTTCACCATCGAGGAGCGGCCGGACGCCTATGAGGCGGAGACGGCCTTGCTGGTCGGCGACCCGGCCGAACGCGCGGCGGAAGAGGCCCAGGCGCGCGGTTTCCTGCGGCGCGGCGCCTTCAGTTGGGGCGGGTTGCTGTTCTCGGCGCTGGGCGGGCTGGCGGCCTTTTCCTTCGGCCTGTGGCTGGATCAACTGGTCGAATCTCTATTCGCGCGTTCGGCGGCGCTGGGAATCATCGGCCTCGGCCTCGCCGGTCTGGCTCTGCTCGCCATTCTGGTCCTGGTCGGGCGCGAGACTTTGGCCATTTTCCGCCAGCGCAAGATCGCGCTGCTGCATAAGGCTTTGGCTCTGGCCCATGAGACCGACGATCGCGATCTCGCGCGCGCCAGGATCGGCGAACTCGCCGCGCTTTACGAGAAAAGGCCCGAGACGGCGGCGGCCCGCGCCCATCTGGCCGATCTGCGCCGCGATATCGTGGACGGCCGCGACCTGATCGACATTGCCGAGCGCCAATTGATGCCCGCGCTCGATTCCGCCGCGCGGCGCGAGATCGCCTCGGCCGCCAAGCGCGTGTCGCTGGTCGCGGCGATCAGCCCGCGCGCGGTGATCGACCTGATTTTCGTCGCCGCCCAGGCGCTGCGGCTGATTCGGCGCATTGCGGAAATTTACGGCGGGCGCCCCGGAATGCTGGGGGCGTGGCGGCTCGCCCGCGCGGTCGGCTCGCATCTCGCCATCACCGGCGGCATGGCTTTGGGCGACGGCATCGCCCAGCAGCTCATCGGCCACGGCCTCGCGGCGAAAATTTCGGCGCGGCTCGGCGAAGGCGTGCTGAACGGAACCCTGACCGCGCGCATCGGCCTTTCGGCCATGTCGGTCTGCCGGCCGACGCCCTTTTTCGTGGAAAAGCCGCCGACTTTGGGCGATGTCGCGCCTTTCCTGTTCGGCGATCCCAAAAAGGGCGGCGCCGCGGGCGGTCAGCCTTGACGTTCGGGCGTCTCGACCACCAGGCCGTCAAGCTCTTCGGTCAGGCTGATTTGGCAGGAAAGGCGGGAATTCGGGCGGGGATCGACAGCGAAATCCAGCATGTCGATCTCCATCGGGCTCGCCGGCGGCAATTTGTCGAACCATTCCGGCGCGACATAGACATGGCAGGTGGCGCAGGCGCAGGCGCCGCCGCATTCGCCCAAGATCTCGTCTATGCCGATCTTGACCGCC
Organism: Rhodoblastus sp.; assembly: GCF_041915505.1. Lineage (GTDB taxonomy): Bacteria > Pseudomonadota > Alphaproteobacteria > Rhizobiales > Beijerinckiaceae > Rhodoblastus. The sequence goes on from NZ_JAYSBG010000034.1 coordinate 17,979, forward strand.
GTCTCCATCACCGTCATGCCCGGCTCGGCTTCCGCCTCGCGCTTCTCGCCGTTGGAGCTGACATAGACGACCTTGACCATTGCAAAATTCCCGTATCCG
>NZ_JAYSBG010000035.1:0-17708 GCF_041915505.1 Rhodoblastus sp.
GCGGTGGCGCGGATGGAGGCCGAGCACAATCCGCATGTTCCGGCGTCCATGACGCTGAAAGGCGGCCCGATCGACACGCGGCGCAGCCCGACGGCGGTCAACAAGCTGGCGGAAAAGCGCGGCTCGTCCTGGTTCCGGCGCAATTGCATCCATGTCGCGCCCTTTCCCTTCCCGGGCGTGGGCCGCGACGTCTATCCGGGCTTCCTGCAATTGTCGGGCTTCATGGCGATGAATTTCGACCGCCATGTCAACGCTCATCTCGACATGTTCAACCATCTCGTCAAGGGCGACGGCGATTCGGCCGAAAAGCATCGCGAATTCTATGACGAATATCTCGCGGTGATGGATCTGACGGCGGAATTCTATCTGCAGACCATCGATACGGTCTTCGTTCATCACGCTTTGCCCAAGGGCGAGATGAAACATCGCGGCGAGCCGGTCGATCCGACCATGATCCGCCGCGTCGGCCTGATGACGGTCGAAGGCGAGAACGACGACATTTCCGGCGTCGGACAGACCGAGGCCGCGCAGGATCTCTGCGCGAATATTCCGCCCGAGCTGCGCCTGCATTATTTGCAGAAGGATGTCGGCCATTACGGCGTGTTCAACGGCTCGCGCTTCCGCAAGGAAATCGCGCCGCGGATCTGCGCCTTCCACGCCCAGGTCGAAGCCTATCGCAAGAAGAAGCGCCCGGTCTTGACCAACGCCTGAGGCGGGTCCGCGTCAGGCCTGGGTCGAGGCCGCGGCGCGCCATTGCGCCAGCATGGCGCGCAGGGTCGCGGGCTTGACCGGCTTGTTGATCACCATCACATCCTTTTCCGCCGCGCGGGCGCGCATGTCGTCCGAGCGGTCTGCGGTGAGCAGCGCGGCGGGAATCGAAGCGCCGAATTTCCAGCGCAGCGCCACGATGGCGTCGACGCCATCGCCCTCGTCGAGATGGAAATCCGCCAGAATGGCGTCCGGGACCCGTTTGGCGCGGGCGAGTTCGGCAATGGCCTCGCGCTGGCTTCCGGCGACGACGGCGACGCAGCCCCAGGCCGACAGCAGCGAGCGCATGCCGTCGGCGATCAGCTTGTCATTGTCGATCGCCACCACGGTCATATTGACCAGCGGCGATTGGCGCGAGGCGGCGGCCGGCGGACCGTCGCGGCGCGCGGCCTGCGGCGGCGGCGCGGCGGCGGGCGCCGTGACCATGAACACCGAACCCTTGCCGGGCGCCGAGCGCAAGGCGAGCTGGTGGCCGAGCACGCGCGCCATGCGCTCGACGATCGACAGGCCGAGGCCGAGGCCGGGCTCCGCGCCCACCGTGTCGAGCCGTTCGAACTCGCGAAACACGCTTTTCTGCTTTTCCAGCGGGATGCCCATGCCGGTGTCCCACACTTCCAGCCGGACCTTGCCGCGCGACCGGCGCGCGCCGACCAGCACCCGGCCGCCCGGCGTATATTTGACCGCGTTGGAGATCAGGTTCTGCAACAGCCGGCGCAGCAGGCGGCGATCGGAGCGCACGGCGAGCGAGCAGGGAACGAAGGCGAGCTTGAGGCCCTTCTTCTCCGCCAGCGGCGCGAATTCGATCCGGAGCTGGCGGAACAGGTCGTCGACGCGGAAATTGCTCAGCTCGACCTTCATCGCGCCGGCGTCGAGCCGCGACATTTCGAGCAAGGCCGAGAAAATGTCCTCGACCGCCTCCAGAGCGGAATCGACATTGCGCGCCAGCGCGCCGGTTTCGCTCGGGGGCGCTCCGGCGGCGGCGCGCTGGATCATGGTGGCGGCATAGAGCCGCGCGGCGTTGAGCGGCTGCAGGATGTCGTGGCCGGCGGCGGCGAGGAAGCGGGTCTTGGACAGATTGGCCTCGTCGGCCTGGGTCTTGGCGCGGCCCAGTTCGTCGTTCAGCCGGGTGAGCTGCTCGGTGCGCTCATGCACGCGCCGCTCCAATGTTTCATTGGCGGATTCCAGCGCCTGTTCGGCGGCGAATTGCTCGGTGACATCGGTATAGGTCACCACCAGACCGCCGTCCGGCATCCGGGCCGAACGGGTCTCGATCACCTTGCCGGAGGTCGCCAGCGGCACGCGGAACGGCTCGGTATTGGTCAGGCGCTCCAGCCGGCCCGCCACCAGTTCGTCGGTCGGGCCGTCGCCATAGAGGCCGCGCTCGGCGTTGAAGCGCAGGATGTCGTCGAGCGCGACGCCGGTGCGCGTGAAGCCCGCGGGCAATTCGAACATGTCGCGGAACTCGCGGTTCCAGCAGGTCATGCGCAGATCCGCGTCGAACACCGATATGCCCTGCCGCGCGAAATCCAACGCATGCTGGAGCACGTCGCGATTGTAGAGCAAGGCGGCGGAGGCGTCGTCGACCAGGCGCAGCGCGGCGGCGCTCGACACATTGCGCCGGCGCAGCAGCAGCGACAGCACGAGGCGCGAGGAGGCCGCGCCGATCGCCGAGGCGAGCAGATGTTCGGACAGCCGCAGCAGGTGGATGTCCGCCTCGGCGCGCGGGTCATAGGTCTGGCCGCGGCCGATGTGATAGGTCTCGAAGGCCTCGCGCGTGCGCTGCGCGCCGAGATAGCGCGCGACCGTCGCCTCCACCTCCGCCGAGGCGACGCTGGAGCGCCATAGCCGGAAGGCTTGGGCCATGGGCGCGGCGTTCTTGCTGACGAAAATATCGGCCTGCAGACGTTCGATCGGGGTCGGCCGGCGCACCAGCGAGAAGGCGACATAGGCGAGGCTGTTGCCGAGCAGGCTCCAGAACACGCCGCGCACCAGAGTGGACATTTGCAGGTTGAAAATATCGGGCGAGGGCAGGTCGGGCCGGGGCGGGAACTGCGCCGCTGCGATGATCCGCTGCATCATGCCGGCGTCGAGCGAGGGCGCGAGCAGCATGAAGGCCCAGATGGTCACGCCGGTGATCAGGCCGGCGATCGCGCCGAGCGACGTGCCGCGCCGCCAGACGAAGGCGCCGATGAAGGCCGGGCCGAATTGCGCCATGCAGGCGAAGGACAGAATGCCGATCGATGCGAGCAAAGCCTCGCCGGTCAGGCGATAATAGCCGAAGGCGAGAATCAGCACGACCAGGATGGCGACGCGGCGCACGCGCAGGATGCGCCGTCCCGCCTCGCCCTCGGCGACCGTCCGCGCGCGGCCGTTGCGCAGCCGGCCGAACCGCAGCAGCATCGGCAGGACGAGATTGTTCGACACCATGATCGACAGCGCGACCGATTCGACCACCACCATGGCGGTCGCCGCCGAAAGCCCGCCGATCATGGCGATCAGCGTGACAGGGCCGTTTTCCGCGTCGATCGGCAGCGCCATGACGCTGATGTCGCGGTCGACCACGTCGGGAAACAGCACCAGCCCGGCGATGGCCAGCGGGACGACGAAGAAATTGATCGCCAGCAGATAGAGCGGGAAGACCACCGCCGCGGAGCGTATGTCGGTCTCGTCGTGATTTTCGACAATGGCGACGTGAAACTGGCGTGGCAGCAGCATCATGGCGCCGCTCGACAGCAAAGCGAGCGTCACCCAGACCGAGAGATCGGGCGGCGCCGCAAGCACGGCGCGGATGCGCGGGCTCGTCGCCGCGCGCTGGAACAGGTCGCCGAGACCGTCGAACATCCACCACACGACAAAGGCGCCGACGACCAGAAAGGCGAGCAGCTTGGCGACGGATTCCGCCGCCACCGTCACCATCAGCCCGTTCTGGTGTTCGCCGGCGTCCACGCGCCGCGTGCCGAAGGCCATGGCGAATAAAGCCAGCAGGATCGCGACGCCGAAGGCCAGCCGGTCGGGCCAGACCGAAGGCGGCGGCGGATCGAAGGGCGCGACATTGCCGAAACCGACGATCAGGGTCGCGGAAATGGCCTTGAGCTGCAAGGCGATATAGGGAATGACGCCGATGACCGCGATGATGGCGGCGACCGCCGCGACCGCCTCCGACTTGCCGTAGCGGGCGGCCAGGAAATCGGCGATGGAGGTGATGTTCTGCGCCCGCGCCAGCCGCGCCACCCGCGCCACCAGCGGCCAGCCGAAGCCGAACACCAGCATCGGCCCGATATAGATCGGCAGGAAGTCGAGGCCGTTGGACGAGGCGAGCCCGACCGAGCCGAAAAAGGTCCAGGAGGTGCAATAGACGCACAGGCCGAGCGTATAGACGATGCGCCGCGTCCTCTTGCCCGCAAAACGTCCGGCGTGCCGGTCGCCATAGACGGCGAGCGCGAGCAGGCCGAGGAAATAAAGCAGGGTCGCGGCGATATAGATCCAGCTCGCGGGCATGAGGCTCCTATGGCGCTTTCCGGGCGAAAAGACGCAAATCCCTTCGCGCCGCCCCCTTCGCGCCGATTGACCGTTTCCCGAGGCTCGGCTTAACCTTCAGGCTCCGTTCCGACGCGCCGGACAGGGGGATTCCATGAGCATTCTAGAAGAATTTAAAAAATTCGCCATGCGCGGCAATGCGCTGGATCTCGCCGTCGGCGTGGTCATCGGCGCGGCCTTCGGCAAGATCGTCTCCTCGCTGGTCGAGGATCTGATCATGCCGGTGATCGGCGCGATCACGCCGGGCAATCTCGATTTCTCCAATTATTATCTCGCCCTGAGCTCGAATATCGCCAATCACCCCGCTTACGCCGACGCCAAAAAGGTCGGAGCGGCCTTCGGCTATGGCGCCTTCCTGACCGCGCTGCTGAATTTCGTCATCGTCGCCTTCGCCCTGTTCCTGCTGATTCGCGGCGTCAACAAGCTGATGGCGACCAAGGAGGAGCCCGCCGCGCCGGCCGAGCCGCCACGCAGCGAAGTGCTGCTTGGGGAAATTCGCGACCTGCTCGCCAAGCGCTAAGTTTGGTCAGGGCCTATGTTTTCGAGGGCTCGAAAGCATAGACGCCCGGCGGCGTCAGCCGCCGCCGCGCCGGTCGGCGCGGTCGCCTCCGGCGCTTTGACCAGGGCTGCGTACGTCAGGCGCGCGTCGGGGCGGCCAGCCAGGCGGCGACGTCGGGCCACAGCTTCTTCAGCGCGCGGGCGCCCAGAAACAGATGGAGATGGCCGCCGGGGACGACAGCGGAGCGGATCGCCGCCGCCGGCGTCCCGACCAGATCGGCGCAGGCCAGCGTCTGTTCCGGCGCTGCGACCTCGTCGTTATGCGCCGCAATCAGGTAAAGCGGGTGATGGATGGTCTTGAGGCCGATCTTCTTGCCGAGGGCGACGAATTCACCGCGCGCGAGCTGGTTGCGCTTGTAGAGCTTGTCGACCACTTCGAGATAGAAGGCGCCCGGCAGGTCGAGCGTGCGCCCGCTCCAGGCGCGAAACAGAGCAGCCTGCGCCGCGAAACGCTCGGAATCGAGCGGCAGCTCGCTCTGCAGCAGCTCGTGAATCTGCTCCGGGCTGTGCGCCATCAGCCCCCAGAATTGTTGCGCCTGCGCGCCGCGCGCGAAGCCGCCGCCGAGGCGCACCAGCTCCTGGAAGGTTTCCATCGGCGTCGAACGCGCCAGAGCCGACAGCGGCGAATCGACGACATGGGTGTCGACGGGCGCCGCTGCGATCACCAGTTTGCGCGCCTTGGCGGGGAAGCGCGCCGCATGGATCAGGCTGAGCCAGCCGCCCTGGCACAGGCCGACGAAATCGCAGGCGCCGCCGAGTTCGTCCACCATGACGTTGAGATCGGCGAGATAATCGTCGATGCGGCGGAAGATCTGGGTGTTGCTGGTCGACAGCCATTCGACCAGATAGACCGGCGCGCCGCTGGCGCGAAGCTGCGCGACGAGGCTGTGGCCCTCGCACAGATCAGCGAGGCGGGCGTCGTGCAAGGCGAAGGGGGCGCAGACCAGAATCGGCGTGCGTCTTGTGTGCGCCCGCGCGCCAGTCCCGGCGGCGACGGCTTTGGGCGGCGGCCCGAACTGACGCAGCCGCGCCGCGCCCAATTGCAGGACGACCTTGTTCCGGCTCGCCCAGACCGGCTCGGGCGGCGGCGCGGGCTTTCGGCGCGGCGCGAGCGCGTCGACCATGTGGCGCAGGAAAACGGCGCCGGCCTCGGCTGCGAACAGCGTTGGCCAGAGCAGGTTCGCCCATTCGGTTTCGAGGTCGTTTTTGCGCGGCATGGCCGCACTGTGGCATGAAACGCCATGGAATGGGCGCCTCATCCTTTGGCCAAGCCCGAAAAGGCGCGCGCAATTGGCTTAAGGCGCCGAAGCGGGGGGAGTTGCGGCCGGCGCGTCAAGGCGGCTAAATTCGAGCCCGACAACGAAAATGCGCGCGAAATCCGCGCGACAGGGAGACGTCTTGCAAAGGAAGCATTCTTGGTCCCGGACGCTGGGGGGCTGGGGCGCCGGCGCCTTGCGCGGGGCCGTGCTCTCGGCCGCGCTGCTGACCGCGCCGCATGCGGGTCTCGCCGCCGAACCTGCGGGCGCCGATTCGGCCGCCGAAGCGGCGGCTCCCGCGCAGACCATTGCGATCGGCTATCTGCGCCGGGCCGAACAAGGCACGGCCGTTTCCCGCCTGCAATTGCCCGCCGAAAATGACGGCGAGGCCGGCGCGCTCGTCGGAATCGACGACGACAATGTCACGGGCGAATTTCTCGGCCAGGCCTTCAATCTCGTCCAACGCCGCCTGCAGCCGGGCGAGGATGCCGCCAAAGGGCTGGCGGATCTCGCCGGCAAGGGCGTCAAATTCGTGATCGCCGACCTGCCCGCCGGCGCGCTGGTCGGCGCCGCCGACAGCCCGGCGGCCGCCAATCTGCTGATCTTCAACATCGGCGCCCCGGACGATATTTTGCGCGAGGAATTCTGCCGCGCCAATGTCATCCATGTCGCCCCGACCCGCTCCATGCTTGCGGATGCGCTGGCGCAATATCTGGTCTGGAAGCAATGGCGCAAATGGTTCCTCGTCACGGGCTCGCATCCGGAGGACAAGCTCTGGGCCGATGCGCTGAAACGTTCGGGCGCGCGCTTCGGCGCCAAGCTGGTCGAGGAGCGGGTGTTCGAGGATCGCGGCGGCGCGCGGCGTTCGGACAGCGGCGTCGCTTTGGTGCAGAAGCAGATTCCGTCCTTCACGCAAGGCGTCCCGGCCTATGACGTGCTGGTCGCCGCCGACGAAAGCGCCGTCTTCGCCGATTATCTGCCCTTCCGCACCTGGGATCCGCGCCCGGTGGCCGGTTCGGCGGGGCTGGTTCCGACCGCCTGGGATCCGTCCAACGAGCAATGGGGCGCGACCCAGTTGCAGCAGCGGTTCGAGCGGAAATTCTCGCGCTTCATGACGCCGCTCGACATGAACGCCTGGACGGCGGCGCGCATGATCGGCGAGGCGGCCGCCCATAATGCGGGCGGCGACCCCGCCGCCGCGAAAGGCTATTTCCTGTCGAAGGATTTCGCGCTCGCCGCCTTCAAGGGCCAGAAACTGACCCTGCGCGACTGGAACCTGCAATTGCGCCAGCCGATCCTGCTTTCGGACGGCCGCAATGTCGTTTCCGTCTCGCCGCAGGAGGGCTTCATGCATCAGTTCTCGGAGCTCGACACTTTGGGCCTTGATCGACCGGAGACGAAATGCCGCTTCAAGTGAACATGCTGGCGCTGGCCGCCGTTCTTGCCTCCGCCACGCCGGCTTTGGCCTTCGACGCCTTCGTCACCAACGAAAAAGGCAATAGCGTCACGGTGATCGACACCGACAGCCTGACCGTGAAAAAGACCATTCCGGTCGGCCAGCGCCCGCGCGGCATTGTCGCCAGCCCGGACGGCAGCAAGCTCTATGTCGCGCTCGGCGATTCCGACGCCATCGCCGTGATCGACCCCAAGACATACGCCATCGCCGAGCAGTTTCCGGCGGGGCGCGATCCGGAACGGGTCGACATCTCGCCCGACGGCAAGACCCTTTATGTGACCAATGAGGACAGCAATTTCCTGACGGCCTTCGACGCCGCCAGCAAGGAGCGGATTGGCGCCGTGCGCGTCGGCGTGGAGCCGGAAGGGCTGGCGGTGAGCCCTGACGGCAAGATCGTCGTCGCCACCACCGAAACCACCAATATGGCCCATTTCGTCGACACCGCAAAACGCAAGACCCTGGCCAATGTGCTGGTCGACCAACGCCCGCGCATGGCGGCCTTCACGCCGGACGGCGCCGAGGTCTGGGTCTCGGCCGAGATCGGCGGCGATGTAGTGGTGATCGACGCCGCCAGCTTCAAGATCAAGGACCGCGTGAAATTCGACGTGCCGGGCCTGCGCTCGGAAAATGTCCAGCCGGTCGGAATCACCATGACGCGCGACGGCAAGCTGGCTTTCGTCTCGCTCGGACCGGCCAATCGCGTCGCGGTGGTGGACGTGAAGACCCGTCAGGTGTTGAAATATCTTCTCGTCGGCCAGCGGGTGTGGCATGCCGCCCTCACGCCGGATGGCAAATATCTGTTGACGAGCAACGGCGTGTCCAATGACGTGTCGGTCATCGACGTCGAGGCGCTGAAAGTGGTCAAATCCGTGCAGGTTGGCGAATCGCCCTGGGAACTGGCCATTCCCGCCCCGCAGAAGCCGTGAACGGGACCATGATGAGCGAGACCGCGCCGGCGCTGGAATTGCGCCATGTCAGCCATCGTTACGGCCCGCGTGTGGCGCTGGAGGATGTGAGCTTTTCCGTCGCCCCCGGCGCCTTTTGCGTGCTGCTCGGGCTCAACGGCGCGGGCAAGAGCACGATGTTTTCGCTGGTCACAAGGCTGTTCGCCTTGCAGAAGGGCGAAATTCTGGTGCTGGGGCGCGACCTGTCGCGCAATCCGCGCGCGGCTCTGGCGGAACTGGGCGTGGTGTTCCAGTCGCGCACGCTCGATCTCGATCTCTCGGTGGCGCAGAATTTCTATTATCACGCCGCTTTGCACGGCATTGGCCGCAAGGAGGCCGCCGCGCGCACGGAAGAGCTGCTGCAGGCGGTCGGCCTCGCCGACCGGGCGAAGGACAAGGTCCGCGCGCTGTCGGGCGGCCAGATGCGCCGCGTCGAAATCGCCCGCGCGCTGCTGCATCGCCCCCGCCTGCTGGTGCTGGACGAGCCGACGGTCGGCCTCGACATCGGCGCCCGCGCCGGCATTCTCAAACTGGTGCGCGGGCTGATCGCGCGGGAGGGCGTGAGCGTGCTCTGGGCCACCCATCTGACCGACGAGATCGAGCCAGGCGACGCGGTGGTCGTGCTGCACAAGGGCAAATTGTGCGCCGAGGGCAAGGTCGAGGACCTGTTGGCCAAGACCGGCGCGGCCGATATGAAGGCGGCCTTCGTGGCCCTGATCGACGAGAGCGAAACGCGAGGCGCCGCATGAGCATCGAGGCCGCCGTCCCCCGCCGTCTCGGCTTCGGGGCTTATCTCATCTGCCTCCAGGGCATCGTCTGGCGCGAAGGCCTGCGCTTCCTGCACCAGCGCGAGCGTTTCATCTCCGCTCTGGTGCGGCCTTTGGTCTGGCTGTTCATTTTCGCCGCCGGCTTCCGGCAGGTGCTGGGCGTCTCGATCATCCCGCCCTATGACACCTATGTCCTCTATGACGTCTATATCACGCCCGGCCTGATGGCGATGATCCAGCTTTTCAACGGCATGCAATCCTCGCTCTCGATGGTCTATGACCGCGAGATGGGCAATATGCGCGTGCTGCTGCTCAGCCCGTTTCCGCGCGCCTTCCTGCTGTTCGGCAAGCTGATCGCCGGCACGCTGGTCTCGGTGCTGCAGGTCTACGCCTTCCTGCTGATCGCCTGGTTCTGGGAGATCGAGCCGCCGCGGATCGGCTATCTCACCGTGCTGCCGGCGCTGCTGCTGGTCGGCTTGATGCTCGGCGCGCTCGGCATGTTGCTGTCTTCGCTCATCAAGCAATTGGAGAATTTCGCCGGGATCATGAATTTCGTCATCTTCCCGATGTTCTTCGCCTCGTCCGCGCTTTATCCGCTGTGGCGCGTGCAGGAAGGCAGCCCGGCGCTCTATTACGTCTGCCAGGCCAATCCCTTCACCCATGCCGTCGAACTGATCCGCTTCGCGCTTTATGGCCAGTTCAATCCGCTCGCTTTCGCCGTGGTGGCCGGTTGCGCTTTGGTCTTCATGTCGGCGGCCATTTTCGCCTATGATCCCTCGCGCGGCCTGATGACCCTGCGCGGCGCGCCCGGCGCGGGCGCCTGAATAAAAATTTTATCTATAGGAATAGTAGACAAATAACGCGCGGCGACGCTAATTTCCCATGATGGTGGACTGGGATTCGCAGCTTTATCTGAAATTCGAGCGCGAGCGCGCCCAGGCGGCGCGCGACCTGATCGCGCGGATTCCGCCGCTCGCCCCTCGGAAAATCGTCGATCTCGGCTGCGGTCCCGGCAATAGCGCCGCCATGCTGGCGCTTTATTTTCGCGGCGCCGACATTCTCGGCGTCGACACGTCCGAGAACATGCTCGCCGCCGCGCGCGAGCGCCTGCCCGTCGCGCAATTCGTCCAGCAGGATATCAAGGATTGGGAGGCGGAGGACAAGGTCGACCTGATCTTCGCCAATGCCGCGCTGCATTTCGCGCCGGACCACCATCGCCTGCTGCCGAAGCTGATGTCCTTCCTTAATCCGGGCGGCGTTCTCGCCGTGCAGATGCCCAATGTGCTGCAGGACGCCGCCCATGCCCTCATGCGCATGGTGGCGGTGGACGGCCCCTGGGCCGAGCGGCTGGCCCCGGTCGCGAAATCGCGGGCGATCATCGGCTCGCTCGACGATTATTACGCCTGGACCGCGCCGCATTGCCGGATGATCGATCTCTGGCAGACGACTTATGTCCATCCGCTCGACGGGCATGACGCCATCGTGGACTGGTTCGTCGGCTCGGCCTTGCGGCCCTTCCTGAACCAGTTGCGCGACGAGGAAACGCCCACTTTTCTCGCGCAATATCGCCGCGAACTGGAATTGGCCTATACGCCGCAGGCCGACGGCAAGGTGCTGCTGCTCTATCCGCGCCTGTTCTTCGTCGCGCAGAAATAGACGGCCCTCAGGGCGTCTTTTCCTGGAGCCTCCTGCCATAGGAGACGGCATAGGCGCCCGAGCGATAGGCCAGGATCGGGTCCGGCGAGGCCTCGATGCCGGGGCCGAGCAGGTTCGGATCGAACATGACGTCCTCGCAGGTTCCCGCCGAGGCGGAGCCGGCCTCGGTCAAGGACAGGGTTCCCGCCTTGATCTCGCGGCGTTCCGTCGGCCAGAGCAAAGTCGGATTGTCGAGGGGGTCGCCCGGTTCGCCGATGGTGACGATCATGTCCCATTCGACCGGGCCGGTCTGCAGGCGATCGGCCAGCTTCTGCTCCAGGAAGTCATGCGGCGCCGCCGCCATTTCCTCCGCCGTGAGCGCCTTGGCGCCATCGCGCGGCTCGAAGCGCCACTTCACCCAATGGCCCTGTTTGGCGGCATCGACGAATTTGAACGCATGGATGCTGTAATAGCGGCTGTCGCCATAGGAATCCGGCGGGTTGTTCGCCTTAAGCCAGTCGACGAAGGTCTTGGCGGCAGGATTCGAGGCTATATAGGCTTTGAGCTTTTCCGGATCTGGCTTGCCCGTCGCGGGGTCGCTCGCGGAGGCGACCTGGAAATCGTAAAAGCTCTTGACCGTCGCGGACGGGAAAAACGGCGCGTTGATCATGACCAGGTCTTGCAGCCCGCCATCCGGCAGCGTGACCTGCAAGGCCAGCCCGCGCGGCGCGGGCGCCGCATCGCCAGCCGAAGGATTGGGGCCGGCGATGGAGAAGCGAAAGAGGACCGGCAGGCTCTCGCCGGAGAAGAGCGGCGAGACGGACAAGGCGGCGGCGTCCGGATCGCCCTTGAAGGTCCCCGCCCCGCAGAAGCCCTTGCCGTGATTGCGGCGCAGCCCCTTGTGCAGGCCGGTGATGTTCTGGATCGCGTCGACCATCTGGTCGGGCGACGGGTCGTCCGCCGCTTGTGCGGGCAGCGCGCCGAAAACGACGGCGGCGCAGCCAACACCGAGAAAAAGCTTAACGGCGAGATTCACGGCAAAACGGCTCATCGGCGCCTCCATTTTGGAGCCGGCACCCTAGCAGATCGCGAAAGTCGGCGGCAGTGCGATTCTGCCGGGCGGTCCTTGCCGCGCCGCCCTTGACCCATCGCCCTTAACCATGGCCGCCTTGCCAAAGCCATTTTTTCGCGGCAAACACGCCATATGACGCAAAGACTGCCGCGAACGATCCTCCTGGCCGCCGTCCTCGCTTTGCAGGGATTCGGCCCCGCGCGCGCCGCGCCGCCCAAACATGCGCCCTTGCCGCCCGTGCGGCCGGCCTTCCCGGACGACCCGCCGCTGCCGCCGGACGATCCCAATGCGCCGCAGGCCTCAGCCGAGGGGCAGTCGCAACAGGCGGCCTACCAGCAGGGCGCGGCCTCGCAATATGCGGCCAATCCGCCCGCATCCTTCGGGCCCTTCGGCGCTCTATTCGCGCCGGCGCCCCAACCGGCGCCGCCCCCGCCCCCGCCAGAGGCGATGCAAGCCGTCGCGCCCCAGCCTGCGCCCACGCCCCGGCCCAGCCCGGTCGAATCCGCCTCGGTCCAGCCGGTCACGTCGGGCCCGGCCGATTACCCAAGCGCCCAGGTCAATTTGCGGCGCGACCGCGACGAGGAGGTCGAGGGTTTCGCCATCGCCGAAAAGGCGGGCCTCGCCGACATGACCCGCAAATACGCCCGCCAGCACGGCGTGCCGCTGGCCTTGCTCCATCGCGTCATCATGCGCGAGAGCAAATATTGCCCGCGGCTGATCAATCGCCGCTATTTCGGCCTGATGCAGATCACCCCGGCGACGGCGCGCTCGATGGGCTACAAGGGCGGGCCCAAGGGCCTGCTCGATCCCGAGACCAATCTCGCTTATGCCGTGCCTTATCTCGCCAACGCCTGGGCGCTCGCCGACGGTGACATGGACCGCGCGGTGCGGCTTTACGCCGCGGGCTATTATTACACCGCCAAGAACAAGGGCATGTTGAGCCAGATGCGCGACGCCCATTCGCCGCCGGTCCGGCCGACCGTGGCGAGCCTGGCCGATACCGCGCCGCCTCCGCCGCCGCAGCCGACCAATATTTTCCAGGCGATGTTCGGGACTCCCAATCGCTGACCGTCCGTGAAAAGACTCCGCGAGAAGGCCAAGGGGGCGGGGCAGGGCATGAACCAGGGCAGGGACAGCGAAGCGCCTCCCGGGCGCGCTCTGCGGCTCATGGCTTGCGACGCGGAAGACCTCGCCGTGCTCGCCGCCCATTTGCAGGATTCCATCCTGCGCGTCGGCGACATGGCCTTCCTGCCGCGTGAAAAACGCTTCGTGCTGGTGCTGAAACGGTTCGACTGGCTGAGCGCGGAGGGCGGCGCGCCGCAAAGGGCGCAGACCGGGCTGCATTTCGATCATGTGCGCAAGGTCGCGCTGCACGGGTTCCGGCAGGACCGGCCCGATGACATCCTCAACCTGCTGAATATCGAATTCATCCCCGGCGACGTGCCCTCGGGGGCGGTGAAACTGGTCTTTTCCGGCGGTTGCGCGCTGCGGCTGGAGGTGGAATGCCTCGAGGCGCGCATGGCCGATCTCGGGCCGCGCTGGCGGGTCCGCCATACGCCGGGCCACAAGGCCGAATGAGGATGTGGAGCCGCGGCGGCGCTTGACAAAAGGCGCCCGGGCCTACAAACCGCTCGCCTGTTCCTGAGGAGACATGCGATGCCGTTCCGGCTCGACGCCGCCGCCGCCGATTTCCACGGAAAATTCGAGCAGCTTCTGCATATGAAGCGCGAGACGGCGGAAGATGTCGATCATATCGTCCGCGACATTATCGCGGATGTGATCGCGCGCGGCGACGCCGCTGTGATCGATTATTCGCGCCGGTTCGACCGCATCGAGCTGACGCCGGAAACCCTGCGCATTTCGCGGGACGACATCGACGCCTCGATGGCGCAGTGCCCGAACGAACAGATCGCCGCGCTGGAGCTGGCGCGCGACCGCATCGTCGCCTTCCACGAGAAGCAGCGCCCGAGCGACCTGCGCTTCACGGATGCGACCGGGGCGGAGCTGGGCTGGCGCTGGACGGCGGTCGAATCCGCCGGGCTTTACGTGCCGGGCGGCACCGCCTCCTATCCGTCCTCCGTGCTGATGAACGCCATTCCGGCCAAGGTCGCCGGGGTCGAGCGCCTCGTCATGGTGGCGCCGGCGCCGGACGGCCAATTGTCGCCTTTGGTGCTGGCGGCGGCGCATATCGCCGGGGTGGACGAGATCTATCGCATTGGCGGCGCGCAGGCGGTGGCTGCTCTGGCCTATGGCACGGAGACCATCGCGCCGGTGGCCAAGATCGTCGGGCCGGGCAACGCCTTTGTCGCCGCCGCCAAGCGCCGCGTGTTCGGCCAATGCGGCATCGACATGATCGCCGGCCCCTCGGAAGTGCTGATCCTGTCCGACAAGACCGGCAATCCGGAATGGATCGCCATCGATCTGCTCGCCCAGGCCGAACACGATACGGCCGCGCAGTCGATCCTCATCACCGACGATCGGGCTTTGGCCGACGCCGTCGAGGCGGCGGTGGCGAAGCGGCTTGAAACCCTGCCGCGCCGGGCGATCGCCGAAAAGAGCTGGTCGGAATTGGGCGCTGTCATCGTTGTCGACAAACTGGAGCACGCGCTCCCGCTCGCCGACCGCATCGCGGCCGAACATCTCGAAATCATGGCGGATAACGCGGAAGAACTGGCGGCGGGCGTGCGCAACGCCGGGGCGATCTTCATCGGCGCCCATACGCCGGAAGCCATCGGCGATTATGTCGGCGGCTCCAACCATGTGCTGCCGACGGCGCGCTCGGCGCGTTTTTCCTCGGGCCTCAATGTGCTGGATTTCATGAAGCGCACCTCGCTGCTGAAATGCTCGCCGGAGAGCCTGCGCGCCATCGGTCCTGCGGCGGTCGTGCTCGGCAAGGCCGAACGGCTCGACGCCCATGCCTTGTCCGTGGCCCTGAGACTCGAACAGGCGTGAGCCCATGCGCCATCTCGACGCCCTGCGCCGCAATCGGCTGATCGCCGTCACGCTCGACGAAGCGTCGATCGGTCGCGGCAGTCCGGACCAGGAGCATGAGCGCGCCATCGCGATCTATGACCTGACCGAGGAAAATTCCTTCGCCTTGCCCGGCCATGCCGGCGGCCCCTATCAGCTCCATATCGGCCTGCACGAAACCAAGCTGGCGCTGAACATTCTCGACGAGGCCGGCGAGCCGATCATCGTCCATATCCTGTCGCTGGCGCCCTTCCGCCGCATCCTCAAGGATTATTTCATGATCTGCGAGAGCTATTTCGCGGCGATCCGCACCGCCAGCCCGGCGCAGATCGAGGCCATCGACATGGGCCGGCGCGGCTTGCACAACGAGGGCGCGCAATTGCTGGCCGAACGGCTGCGCGGCAAGATCGAATGCGATTTCGACACGTCGCGGCGCATTTTCACCCTCGTCACCGCCCTTCACTGGAAGGGCTGATGGCGAACGGCTCGCGTCCCTGCGTCCTGTTCGCCTGCGCCATGAACAGCGTGCGCTCGCCCATGGCGGAGGGCCTCGCCCGGCTGTTGTTCGGCCCGGACATGGAAGTCGCCTCCGCCGGCGTGCGCGCGGTCGACATGGATGGATTCGCGCTCTGCGTGATGGCCGAGATCGGCATGGCCATGATGGGCCATGTCCCGCAGACGCTCGACGAGATCGATCTGTCGCGTTTCGAGTTGATCGTGACGCTCTCGCCGGAAGCGCATCATCGCGTACTCGAATTGACGCGCGATCTCGACACGCCGGTCGAATATTGGGCGACCGAGGACGTCACCCATCTCGACGTCGCGCGCGACCAGAAGCTTGACGCCTATCGCGCCGTGCGCGACGGCCTGAAGGAGCGGATCGGGCGCCGGTTCGGCTGAGCCTCAGGCCAGTCCCGCCAGCGCCTCCCGACTCGCCGCAACCACGCCTTTTTCCGTAATGATGCCGCTGACCAGTCGCGCCGGGGTGACGTCGAAGCCCGGATTGCGCGCCGGCGTGCCCTGCGGCGCGATGCGCACCGAGATCACCTCGCCATTGGCGGCGAGGCCCGGCATGAAGGTCACTTCCTCCTGCGCGCGCTCCTCGATGGGGATCTGGCGGCCCTCCGCCAGCGCGGGATCGAGGGTCGAAACCGGCGCCGCGACATAGAACGGCACGTCATTGTCCTGCGCGGCAAGCGCCTTGAGATAAGTGCCGATCTTGTTGCAGACGTCGCCATTGGCGGCGATGCGGTCGGCCCCGGCGATGCAGAGATCGATCTCGCCATGCTGCATCAGATGGCCGCCGGCATTGTCGACAATCAGCGTATGCGGGACCCTCTGCTGGCCGAGTTCGAAGGCGGTCAGCGAGGCGCCCTGGTTGCGCGGCCGGGTTTCGTCCACGAAGACATGGAGCGGAATCCCGGCGGCCTGCGCCTTGTAGACCGGCGCGGTGGCGGTGCCCCAATCGACGGTGGCGAGCCAGCCGGCGTTGCAATGGGTGAGGATGCGCACCGGCGCGCCGCCGCGCTTTTCCGCCGCCGCGCGGATCAAGGCGAGGCCGTGCTCGCCGATCGCGGCGTTGCAGGCGATGTCCTTGTCGGCGAGATGTTTGGCGAAGGCGAAGGCCGCGTCGCGGCGCAGGTCTTCCGGCATGGGCTGCAGAAAGCCGCCGATGCGCTGCAGCGCCCAGGCGAGATTGACGGCGGTGGGACGCGTCGCGCGCAGGACTTCGACCGCCCGGCCGAGCGCGGCGTCGGACGGATCGGCGCGCATGGCGAGCGCCACGCCATAGGCGGCCGTCACGCCGATCAGCGGCGCGCCGCGCACCAGCATGTCCTTGATCGCGCGGGCGGCGTCGGCGAGATCGCGCAGCAGGACCTCGGCCACCACATGGGGCAGGCGGGTCTGGTCGAGGATGACGACGCCCTCGCCGTTCGGGTCGGGCCAGATGGCGGTGCGGCTCGCGCCATTGATCAGCATGTAACGGTCCTTTTCGCGCGCGGCGGTTTTACGCCGCCGGGCGGCTCGATGAACAGGGAGGCGACGACCTCGCCGTCGCGCAGCGCCAGCAGGGTGCCGGGCTTGATCGTCATCCAGCTTTCGTCGCTGGTCAGCGGCCCGGTGGCGACCACGGTGACGCAATCGTTCGGCCCGGTCTCCTCGGCGAAATTCACCTTGCGGTCCTCGTCGATCAGCGTCGCCTCGCCGAAGGGCGCGCGGCGGGTCAGGCAGGCGAGTCTCTTGCCGCAGAAGGCGTAAAGCGTGCGGCTGTCGGTGAGCAGCATGTTGAACACGCCGAGCCGCGCGAGCCTTGTGCTGAGCTGGAGGATTTCGCGGTCGAGCTGGGCGGCCGCCGGCAGCGTTTCGAAACGCGCGCGCAACTGGTCGAGCATCCAGCAGAAGGCGTGTTCGCTGTCGGTGGTCCCGACCGGCGCATAAAAATCGAGCGGCAGCGCCTTCACGCCGCGCAATTGGCCGTTATGGGCGAAGGTCCAGACGCGGCCCCACAATTCGCGCGAGAAGGGGTGCGTGTTGGCGAGCGTGACGCGGCCGCGATTGGCCTGCCGGATATGGGCGATGACCGTGCGGCTCTTGATCGGATGCGAGCCGACGAAACGGGCGATGTCGGAACTGGCGGCGGGCTCGGGATCGTGGAAGGCGCGCGCCGCGCGTCCTTCGTAAAAGGCGATGCCCCAGCCGTCGCGATGCGGGCCGGCGCCGCCGCCGCGCCGCGCGAGGCCGGCG
>NZ_JAYSBG010000036.1:0-17637 GCF_041915505.1 Rhodoblastus sp.
CTCTGCTCGCCGTAATAATCGGTGAAGATGACGCCGTCGCGCGCGATGGAATCGATGTTCGGCGTGCGATAGCCCATCAGGCCGTTGGTATAGGCGCTGAGATTGGACTGGCCGATATCGTCGCCCCAGATGATAACGATATTCGGCTTCTTGGCGTCCTTCGCGGCTTGCGCCCAGGCGCAGGCCGGCGCCAGGGCGCCAGCCAGGCCCACGGACAAGGCCAAGGCTTTCCCCAATCGATGATAAAATGACATTTCCGCTCCTCCCTTGCGATGAAGCAGCCCGGAATTTAATGGCTCGCCACGCAGAGATTGTCCGGCTGCGATCAATTCACGATTGATTTTTTATCTATTCTGACGGGCGTCACGAAAAACCCAGCGTTCGCCGCCAACGGTCAAGGGGTCAGCGCCGGGCTCTTAACTCCAGGAAGCGGAGAAAGAAGGGAAATGTTCCCGGGCTCCCGAGTTTTCGCGCCGGGCGATGGATGACCCGATGATCCGGGAGCTGTTCGCGCGCTTCCCGCCAACTCGCGGCGCGTCGGCGGATCATGTCGCGCGGCGGCCCCCAATGCGGAACCGCTATGGTTCGACATCGGCCGGGCCGACCTCTCTTATATGCGTAATCTTCCGGGCGCCGCCGGCGCCTTTCTGCGGCGCCTGACCGCGCCGCGCCTCAATAGGCCGACGAGACGGCCTTGTCGGCGAATTCCCGGACCTTCGCCATTTTCTCTTCTTCGCTCAGCGCCGCATCGGCCTTCACGACCGGGCAATAGGCCGCGATCAGATAATTGACCAGCATGGGTTTGGACACGCTTGGAAACTGCTGGTGCAGCGCGCCCAGAATGCCGGGAACCTGGGCGATCACGTCCTTCGACGCCAATTGGCCTTTCAAGTCGGGCGCGGCGCTTGAGCCGTCCGGCGATTGCAGCGCGGGACATTCGAGCGCCGAAGCGGCGCCGCCGCCAAGGGCCAGGGCGAGACTCGCCACGAGCGCGATCCGAATCACTTTGCCTTTTGCCTGGCTCATTTTCGCTTCTCCTCCTGCGCCGCGCTCCTGCTGCGCGGCGCTCTTGCGGCCTTCCGCTTGCGCGTCTGGCGCGGCCCCCCTTAAAATAGCGGCCGATCATAAGCCCGAGCTTCAGGTCTGTCGAACGGCGCTTGGCCGCGCACGGAGGGGAAAATGCCCTGGCGACCCGAGGACGCCCCGCGTCATACCCGCAAGGCCGAGACGGAAGAGCTCTGCCGGGTCTGGGCGGAAGTCGCCAACAAGACTCTCGCCGAGACCGGCGACGAAGGGCGCGCCATACGCACGGCCAATGCGGTCGTCGCCCGCCTCCTGCGCCAGCGCGGCCCAGGAGGCCGGGAATGACAGGAGGCCGCGAATGATCTGCCGCAAAACGACTGTCACGGATCGGGACTATAACAGCCTAAAAACTGGAATCCCGCCATGGTCGTCAAGACCGAAATCGTTGAATCCCTCGGCGAAGGCGCCGTCCTTCTCCCTGCCCTGATCGCCTCCGCGCTGGCGGCCAATGACCGTCTGAAGATTCGGCTCACTTTGTTGCAGGAGGCCTCGGCCCACGCCGCCGATCCTGGCCGCCCGGCCCTGCCGCTGGAGAGCGAGAGACGCGCCGTCGGCCTGGACGAACCGGCTTTCGACGCCGTGGTTTCCGGCGCGCGGCCGCTTGATCGTGAGACTTTCGTCGCCCCCGGCGCCGGTCTGCTGGCTGTCGGCCTCGCCGAAGACCTCAAGGCCATGGCCGCTCCGATCGCCGCCGCCGGCGGCGCGGATGCGCCGAAATTCAAGGCGCGGCTCGACGCCCGGCTCGCCGCCCTGCCCCGCTTCGAAGGCGACCGCGTCGGCTATTCGCAAGTGGCCGCGCTCGGCTCGGCCCAGCGCGAGGCCGGCGACAGCGCGCATCTGCTGGTGATGGACCTGCACCGGGCGATCAACCGCCTCGCCGCCGAAACCGCCGTCGAACAGGTCGACGGCGCTCATTGCGCCGGCCTCGACGATCTTTCGCGCGCCCGCGTGGCGGCTTTCATGCGAGGGCTCAACCGCACGGCGTTCTTGGCCTTCGGCCATCCCGGCCTCACCACCACCGCCGTCCGGCTCGGCCCGCGCCTGTCGATCCAGAACGATATCGGCGTCACCGACGCCCATGTGCTGGTCGTGCGCGTCGAGGGCCTGACCGCCACCACCACCTATACCGACGTCCATCGCGGCCGCGCCAAATTCTTCATGTCCCTGTTCGCGGACGAAGCCGTCGCGTGGAGCCCGCTCGCGGAAAAGAGCGAGCGCAATCTGGCCGAGGGCGAGCCCTTCGTCCTGCTCAACGGCGTTTTTTCCGCGCGCGACGAGGCCGATCTCGACCATTATCTCGAATTCCTCGGCTCGCGCATCGTCTTCCTGATCGACTGGAACAAGGCGCGCAAAACCCTCCAGCTTTTCACCGGCAAGAATGCGGCGATCGACATCCTGACCGCCGCCGCGCGGCAGGACGAGGGCCATCGCGCCTTTCTCGAACTGGGCGGCGCCGAACTGGTCTATGAGGCGATCCGCAACGCCGCCCCCGGCCGGATCGCTTATGGCGTGCCGCTCAACCGCGCGCTCGGCGAAGGCGAATGCGACGCCTTTCTGCGCCATGTGCTGCATGTCGCCTGCGACGGGCTGAAGGACGGCCGTTCGATCCGCCTGATCCGCGACGAGATCCAGGCCGATCTGTCGCAGCGGCTCGACACCGCCGAGCGCGAAATCCTGACTCTGGTCCTGCGCCATCTCGGCCTGACGCGGATGATGGCCGGGCTGATCGAAACCGCCTTCCTGCCCGACGGGCTCGCGCCCCATGACGAGCGCCAGCGTTTGTGCCAGCGCGCCAAGGCGCTGGAGGAAAAAGCCGACCGCCTCACCGTGGCCGCGCGAAAAGCCTGCGAACGCGCCCATGACGGCGCCGCGCTGCTCTGTCTCGTCGATCAGGTCGAGAACGGCGCCGATTGTTTCGACCAGGCCGCCTTCCTGCTCAGCCTCGCGCTCGACGAAAGCGCGCCGCATCTGAGCGCGGCGCTCGGCGAACTCGCGGCCATCGCCACCCGGTCGGTCGGAGAACTCACTCGCGCCGTCGAGGGCGCACTGCTGATCCCGAATGGCAAGAGGCTCGACGCCGCCTTCGCTCTGCAACGAGTCGAGGCGGTGAGCGCCGCCGAACATGAGGCCGACGCCGCCGAGCGCGCCGCCGTGGCGAAGATCATTGGGGCGACGCCGCAGGGCGACGCGCGCAGCTTGGTCCTCGGCCTCGAAATCGCCCGCGCGCTGGAGGAGGCCACCGACCGCCTCGCCCATGCCGCCATGTCGCTGCGCGACCGCGTGCTGGAGGAGCTTTCCGCATGAAAGCCAAGGCTTTCGCCCCCGCTTATATCGGCCTCGACGCCGCGCAGCCGCCGCTTTCCGCCGAACAGGTCGGCTCCAAGGCGGCGGAGTTGGCGCGGATGAGCGCCCTGCATCTGCCGGTCCCGCCCGCCTTCGCGCTGCCCACCGCTTTATGCGCCGGCGTCTGCGACGGCGACGCCGAAGCGCTCGCGGCGATGCGCGACGGGCTGCGCGAGGGAGTCGCGCGGCTTGAGGCCGCCGCCGGCAAGAAACTCGGCGACGCGCGCGATCCGCTGCTCGTCTCGGTGCGCTCCGGCGCGGCGAAATCCATGCCCGGCATGTTGGACACCGTGCTCAATGTCGGCATGAACGCGGCCAGCGTCCACGGCCTGATCCGCGCCAAGGGCAATCCGCGCCTCGCCTATGATTGCTACCGGCGCTTCATCGAATCCTATGTCGAAGTGGTGGGCGAGCGCCCGCTGAAGCCGTTCGAGGAGGCGCTGGCCGCCCTGATCCGCGCCGAGGGCGCGGCCCATGAGGGCGATCTCGATCCTGAGGCGCTGGAGCGGCTGGTCGCGGTTGATCTCGACCTCGCCGCAGCCGAGGGCGCGGCGCCGCCCGACGACCCGATGGCCCAGCTCGAAGCGGCGGCGCGGGCGGTCTATCTGTCGTGGCGCAGCCCGCGCGCAGAAAAATACCGCCAGCTCAACAGGATCGAGGGCCTGCTCGGCACTGCTGTTACCGTTCAAGCCATGGTGTTCGGCAATTCCGGCGGCGATTCCGGCTCGGGCGTGGCCTTTTCGCGCGATCCGGCGACTGGGGCGAAAGGGCTTTATGTCGACTTCCTCGCCGACGCCCAGGGCGAGGATGTGGTGTCGGGGCGCCGCACGCCGACCGATGCGGAACGGCTCGCCAGCCGCCTGCCGCAGGCGGCGCGGCAATTGGCGGAAGGCGCCGCTTTGCTGGAAACGGCCGCCGCCGACGCCCAGGACATCGAATTCACCATTGATAGCGGCAAGCTCTATTTCTTGCAGACGCGCGCCGCGAAACGCACGCCCCGCGCGGGTTTGAAGATCGCTGTCGATTTCGTCGCGGAAGGGCTGATCGACCGCGCCGAGGCCTTGCGCCGCATCGCCGAGATCGATCTCGCCAAGGCCGGTTCGGCCGCCTTCGCCGAGCCGGCGCCGAAGGCCGCCGAGGCTTTGGCGGCGGCGCCGGGCGTCGCCTGCGGGCGGGCCTGTTTCACCACCGCCCAGGCCGAAAGTTTCGCGCGCGGCGGCGACAAGGTCATTCTGGTGCGGCGCGACACCTCAACCGAGGACATCGCCGGCTTCGCCATCGCCGAGGGCGTTCTCACGGCGGTGGGCGGGCGCACCTCCCATGCGGCGGTGGTCGCACGCCAGATGGGCAAGGCCTGTCTGGTCGGATGCCGCGCCCTGCATATCGACGCGGACGAGCGCGGCGCTGCTCTGGGCGACCGGCGCATCCGGCTGGGCGACTGGATCGCGCTCGACGGGGCGCGCGGCGAGGTCACGCTGGGCCGCCGCGCCATTGTCGCCGCGCCGCCGCCCGAAGCCGAGACGATCGCGCGCTGGCGCGAGGAAGCCGCCGCTGAAGCGTAACTTTAGGCGCGATTGCCTTTCGCCGCGCCCCGCCGCAGATTAAGCTTCAAGAATCGGATGGGAGGCGGAACTTGACCGGCGCGCGCTTTCGAGGATCGATCGGCTTTTCCGCCTTGTGCTGCGCTTTGTCGCTGCTGATCGCGACGCCGCCGAGCGTGCTGGCGCAAGAAGTGGCGCCGCCCGTACAAGAGCCGGCGCCGCCCGCGCAAAACCCCGCGCCCGCGCCGGAGGCCCAGAGCCCCGCGCCGGGAGAGCAGCCGGCCGACAAATTCTCGCAGGCGGAATTGCTCAAGCTGCTCGCGCCGATCGCGCTCTATCCCGATGCGCTGCTGGCGCAGATCCTGCCGGCCAGCGCCTATCCGATCCAGATCGTGCAATTGCAGCGCTGGCTGGACAAGAACAAGGCCGCCGTCGCGAAGCAGGATTTCTCCGGAATCGACAAGCAGAGCTGGGACCCGGCGGTGAAGGCCTTGGCGCGCTTTCCCGAAATCATCCGGAAAATGAACGACGACCTCGACTGGACGACCGATCTCGGCGACGCCGTGGTTAATCAGCCGCAGGATGTCGCCGAAGCCATCCAAGCCCTGCGCGCCAAGGCGGAAAAGGCCGGCGCGCTGAAATCGACCCCACAGCAGAAGGTGACGCGCCGCAGCGAATCGGGCGGCGGCGACGTGATCGTGATCGAGCCGACCGACCCCTCCGCCATCTATGTGCCGGCCTATGATGCGGGCGCCGTCTATGACCCCACCGGCGCAGTGGTCGCGGCTGGTCTTCTCACTTTCGGCACGGCGGTCGCGGTGGGCGCGCTGTGGAACAATAATTACTGGAACTGGCGCACCGGCGCGATCTATCCGCCGGTCTGGGCGGGCTATCCCGGCTGGCGGCCGCCCTATCCGGGCTGGCGTCCCGGCCAGCCGGTCCGGCCCGGCGGCATCAATAACGGCAATATCAACATCGGCAACACCGTCAATATTGGCAACAATCTGAAGCCGTGGCGGCCGAATGGCGAATATCGCCCCGGCCTCGGCAGCAAGCCGGGCATTGGCGGCAACCGGCCGGGCGGACCCGGAGGCGTTGGGAGTCCTGGCGGCGTTGGGGGTCCTGGCGGGATCGGCGGCCCGGGAGGCGTCGGAAGACCGGGCGGGCCCGGCGGAATTGGCGGCCCCGGCGGGGTCGGAGGGCCTGGCGGCGTTGGAGGGCCTGGCGGCGTTGGAGGGCCTGGCGGCGTTGGAGGGCCTGGAGGCGTTGGCGGACCGGGCGGCGTCGGGAGGCCTGGCGGACCCGGCGGCGCTGGTGGACCCGGCGGGATTGGCGGGCCGGGCGGCGTTGGCAAGCCGGGCGGAATCGGCGGCGGCGGACCCAGCGCCAAGCCATTGCCGGCCAAGCCGGCGCCGGGCGCGAAACCGGGCAACCGTCCGGCGACTCGACCGGCGGCGAAGCCGCGCCCGCAGCCGGGCTTCGGCGGCGGCGGTCCGCGCGGCGGCGCCATGAATGGCATCAATATGGGCGGGGCCAACAAGGCCTTCGCCAATCGCGGCGCGGCGAGCCGAATGCAGATGGGCCCGCGGCCGGGAATGGGCGGCGGCCCGCGCATGGGCGGCGGTGGAGGCGGGTTCCGCGGCGGCGGTGGCGGCGGCGGGTTCCGCGGTGGCGGGGGAGGACGGCGGCGATGACGGGGAGCGCTCCGATGAAGACCATGTCTCACCTCGTCGCCGCACTGCTGTTTTCCGCGACGCTCGCGATCGCGCCGGCGCGCGCGCAGCAGGTTTACGCCTCGCCCGAGGCGGCCATGAAGGATCTGATCGAATCCGCCAAGGCCGGCGGGCCGGATTTCGGCGAGCGCATCTTCGGCAAGGCGGGCATCGACCTGCTGCGCAGCGGCGACAAGGAGGAGGACGCCCGCCGCCTGAAGGAATTCAACGAGGCGGCGGCGCAGGCGGCTGAACTGGAGGCGCCGAAGGACGACGAGCGCGTGCTGCGCGTCGGGACCAATGGCTGGACCTTCCCCGTGCCGCTGATGAAGACTTCGGCCGGCTGGGCCTTCGACGCCGAGGCCGGCCGCGAGGAAATCATCGACCGCATCGTCGGCCATAATGAATTGTCGGCCATCGCGGCCTGCCGCGCCTATGTGAAGGCGCAGGACGATTATTTCCGCATCGACCGCGACGCCGACGCCTTGCGGGAATATGCGCGCCGGATCATTTCGACCCCCGGCAAACATGATGGCCTCTATTGGGAGCCCGCCGACCAGACCGATGTTTCGCCGCTCGGCGATCTGTCCGGCGGGGTCGTCGACGCCGACGTCCGTTTTCCGCTCTACAAGGGCTATCGCTATAAAATCCTGACCGAACAGGGGGCGGCGGCGCCGGGCGGCGCGCATTCCTATCTCATCAACGGCCATATGATCGCCGGCCACGCTCTGGTCGCCTGGCCGGACAAATGGGGCAAGACCGGCGTCAAGACCTTCATCTGCGGCGAAAACGGCAAGGTGTTCGAAGCCGATCTCGGCGCGCGCAGCGCCAGCCTCGGCGAGGCGATGAAGCGTTTCAATCCGGGCAAGGGCTGGACGCCGGTCGAGTGATCGGCGCCCGTCTCGGCTATTGGTGATTTAATTTATAGACTAATTGCGATGAGGCGCCTTACCCTGCGCCGGCGCGGTTTTGCGCGCGGTGCTCCCCTGGCGGCTTCCCTTGCAGATCGACTGGATTCATTTCACGCCGCTTTCCTCCCTCGCCGGTGGCGTGCTGATCGGCCTCGCGGCGGCGTGGCTGTTTCTCGCCGAGGGCCGGATTCTCGGCGCGGCCGGGATTTTCGCGGGACTGGTCAATCCGAAGCCCAGCCAGTGGCCGTGGCGCCTGGCCGTCGTAGCAGGACTTGTTGCGGCGGGGCCGCTCGCGGCCTTGCTGTTCGGCGCGGCGCGGCCCGCGATCGGCGCGTCGGCGCCGATCCTCATCGCGGCCGGGCTGGCGGTCGGGGCCGGCGCGCGGCTGGCCAATGGCTGCACCAGCGGTCATGGCGTGTGCGGGCTCGCGCGCCTGTCGCCGCGCTCCGCCGTCGCCACGCTGACCTTCATGACGACCGGCTTCGTCACCGTTTTCCTCTTGCGTCACGTATTCGGATAGGCCGGCGATGAAATTGCTCGCTCCCCTCGCCGCTGGGCTGCTGTTCGGCCTCGGCCTTTGCCTCGGCGGCATGACCCAGCCGGCCAAGGTGCTCGGCTTCCTCGATCTCGCCGGCGCCTGGGACCCTTCGCTGGCTTTCGTGATGGGCGGCGCGCTCGCGGTCGCCTTCGTGGCCTTCCGGTTGGCGGCGCGCCGTCGCAACGCGCTGAACGGCGCGCCTTTCGCCCCGCCGCCCGACAGAGCCATCGACGCCCGGCTGGTCGCAGGCGCGGCTTTGTTCGGAATCGGCTGGGGCCTCGCCGGATTTTGTCCCGGCCCGGCGCTGGTCGCCCTCGGCTTCGCCCAGCCCGGCGCGCTGCTCTTTGTCTTGGCCATGGCCGCAGGGATCGCTCTGGTCGATGCGCTCGACGCGCGCCGCCCGGCTTCGGCGGTCCCTTCCGGCGCGCTCCTGACGGCGGCCGACGACGCCTGACGCGGCGGCGAGCCACGCCGCACATTTAAAGAAAACATTAACCATAACTTTCATTTTATTTCAGTTTGTTGCTAAAATAATCTCAGAAAAGACTTTCCGGGGCGCGGGCGCAAAATTGCGTTTCGCTCACGCCTGTTTGGGATCGGCCAAGGCCGCCTGTCGCGCCGCCCCGCGCCGGCCCGAGGTCAGATAGATCGCCATGCCGATGGCCAGCCAGACCACCAGCCGGACCCAGGTCTCCCACGGCAATCCGATCATCAGGACCAGGCAGGCGATCACGCCGAGGGCCGGCAGCGCCGGCTCCAACGGCACGCGGAAGGGGCGCCGCAGTTCCGGGTGGCGGCGACGCAGATGCATGACGGCGACGCAGACCAAGGCGAAGGCGGCGAGCGTCCCGATGCTGACCATTTCGCCGAGCAGATCAATCGGGAACAGACCGGCGGTGAGCGCGACGACGAGGCCGATCACGATCTGGCTGATGGCGGGCGTGCGGAAGCGCGGATGCAGCCGGGCGAAAAACTGCGGCAGCAGGCCGTCGCGCGCCATCGCGAACAGGATGCGGGCCTGCCCGAACAACAGGACGAGAATGACCGTCGTCAGCCCGGCCAGCGCGGCGAATTTCACCACGATCGCCAAAGCCGGCAGGCCGACCGCGTCGATGACGGCGGAAATCGGATCGGGCCGGTCGAGCGCGGCGATGGGAACGACGCCGGTCAGCACCGCCGCCACGGCTATATAGAGCGCGGTGCAGATGGCCAGCGAGCCGATCAAGCCGATCGGCAGATCACGCTGCGGATCGCGCGCCTCCTGCGCCGCCGTGGAGACGGCGTCGAAGCCGATATAGGCGAAAAACACCACCGCCGCCGCGCGCAGCACGCCGCTCCAGCCGAAATGCCCGAATTCGCCGGCGTTTTCGGGCACGAACGGCGTCCAATTGGCCGGCGTCACATGCAGTCCGCCGACCACGATCACAACGGCGACGACCGCGAGCTTGAAGCCGACCATGAGATTGTTGACCCGCGCCGATTCGCGCGTTCCCATCGCCAGCAGTGCGGTCACGACCAGCACCACCGCCGCCGCCGGGACATTGAACAGACCCGCGACGCCGGCCGCCGTTTGCGCGCCATAGGAGGCGGTGAATTGCGGCGGCAACGTGAGACCGAAACCCGCCAGCATGGAGACGAGATAGCCGGACCAGCCGACCGCCACCGCCGCCGCCCCCATGGCATATTCCAGCACGAGATCCCAGCCGATCATCCAGGCGAAAATCTCGCCGAGCGTCGCATAGACATAGCTATAGGTGCTGCCCGAAACCGGGATCAACGCCGCCAGTTCGGCATAGCACAAGGCGACGATGGCGCAGGCGCAGCCGGCCAGCGCGAAGGACAGCACCACCGCCGGCCCGGCATAGCGCGCCGCGGCCGCGCCGGTCAGGACGAAAATGCCGGCGCCGATGATCGCCCCCACGCCGAGCGCCATCAGCGAAAAGGCCCCGAGCGCGCGATGCAGGGCGGGTTCGCCATCCGCGCCGGCCTGCGCGCGATGCAGGTCCTCGATGGTCTTGCGCGTGAACAAGCTGCGGCCCAAGGCGTCCTCGCCCCTCATTGCGACAATTTGTCATGGTAGCGCCATTTCGCGGCGCAATAAAGCGGCGGCAGGCCTTGCGGCCTGGGAATCCTAGGCGATTGACCGCAGCGGGAATTGGCGAAAAAATAAAGCCATGCGCCTCAATGACGATCTCGACCGGCGAACCGCCGTCCATGCGGCGGGTCTGCCCTGGACGCCCAGCCCCGCCAAAGGGGTCGAACGGCGCATGATCTTCCGCATCGGCGACGAGGTCGCGCGAGCGACCTCCATCGTGCGTTTCGCGCCGAACAGCCAGTTTCCGCGCCATATCCACGGCGGCGGCGAGGAAATTCTCGTGCTCGACGGCGTTTTTTCCGACGAAACGGGCGATTATCCGGCCGGCGCCTATTTGCGCAATCCGCCGGGCACGGCGCATGCGCCCGCCTCCCGAGACGGCTGCACGCTTTTCGTCCGGCTGTGGCAGTTCCGCGCCGACGACCATATCAGCGTCGCGCGCGCCCCCGCCCCTGCCGGAGCAGCCTCGACCGTGCTGTTCGAGGACGCCTTCGAACGGGTCGCCGTGAACGCCTGGCCGCCGGGGGCCGAAATCGCGCTGGACAATCCGCAAGGGCTCGAATTGCTGACCTTGGCGGGATCGTTCAACGAGGGCGGCGAGACGTTCGAGCCGCAGTCCTGGCTGCGGCTGCCGCCCGCCCGGCCGTTTCGCGCCCGCGCCGGGGGCGAAGGCGTCCGTTTGTGGAGCAAAGCCGGTCCGCCGCTGCTTCCCGGCGCCTGCGCCCTGTGACCGCGTCGCGTCTTAACCGAAGATTAACGTTACGCCCCGTAGACGGCGACGCCCTGTTGAATTTAGCGAAGGCTTTAATAAGTCTGCCAGTTTCGCTCGCTAGTTTGCCTCGACCAAGCCGGGCGCGAGTCCGATTCCGCTCGGAAAGCCGACAGGGAGTTTGCGATGAAGTCGATATTCTTGCGCCTGATTCGCGACGAATCAGGCACGAGCGCGATCGAATACGCCGTCATCGCGTCGGTGATCTCCGTGGTGTGCCTGACCCTGCCGATGCTCTTCGGCACGAAACTGAACCTCAAATTCTCGGCGGTCGCCGACGCCTTGAACTGACGCGCCGAGCCCGCTTTTTGCGCCGCGCCGCCCCCGCCGGGCGGCGTTCTGCTTTTATAGCGTATTCGCTGGCGCGGCCCTTCGGGTCGAGCGAGGTGGATACCGGTTCGCGTAAAGAACCGTAGGTCCGCGGAGCGAATACGCGTCAAAACAGAAATCTAGATCGTTTCATTGCTTCCATGAAACAATGAAACGATCTAGCGCCGGCTCAATCCGGCAAGGCGAAGACCGTCAAGACCCCGCCCGGCGCGGTATAGTCGCGCAAAGCCGCATAGCCGCCGACCGCGCCCGCCCCGTCGTGGGGATCGGTCAGCCCCGCGACAAGGCCGATGCCGGCCCAGCCGCCGACGCCCGAGAGCACGGCGACATATTGGCGGCCCTTGTGCAGAAAGGTCATCACATTGCCGACGATGCCGGAGGGCGTGCGATATTTGTAGAGCAAGGCGCCGGTGCGGGCGTCGACCGCCTTCAGATAACCCTCCAGCGTGCCGTAGAAAACGATATTGCCGGCCGTCGCCAGCGCGCCGGACCAGACCGAGAACAATTCCGGGTCCGACCACACGATCTTGCCCCGCGCCGCGTCCCAGGCGATGAAGGCGCCGGTGTTGCGCTCGCCCGGCGGCGGATAGAGCGACAGGGTCGCGCCGACATAGGGCAGACCGGGCTCGAAATGGACCCGAAACGGCTCGTAATCCATGCAGATATGGTTGGTCGGGACGTAGAACAGCCCGGTTTTCGGTGAAAAGGCCGAGGGCTGCTGGTCCTTCGCGCCCAACGAGGCCGGGCATATGCCCGTCGTGGCGACATCCTCGCCATTGGCCTCGGTCGAAAAGCGGGCGACGCGCTCGGGCCGGCCATAATCCGGGCTGGCCTTGTCGAGAATGATCCCTTTCGCCCAATTGACCGCCGGATCGTATTTCTCGGCCAGCAAGAGCTCGCCCGTGGCGCGGTCCAGAGTGTAGGCGAAGCCGTTGCGGTCGAAATGCACCAGCAGCTTGCGCCGGGCGCCGCCAATCTCCTGATCGACCAATTGCATTTCATTGACGCCGTCGAAATCCCATTCGTCATGCGGCGTCATCTGATAGACCCAGCGCGCCATGCCGCTATCGGCGTCGCGGGCGAAAATGCTGGCCGACCATTTGTTGTCGCCGGGCCGCTGGATCGGGTTCCAGGTCGAGGGATTGCCGGTCCCGTAATAGATCAGGTTGAGATCGGAATCGTAGGAGGTCCAGCCCCAGGCGCAGCCGCCGCCCATTTTCCATTGATCGCCTTGCCAGCTCTTGAGGCTGGACTCGCGCCCGACCGGCTTGCCGAGTTCGGTCGTCCTGTCTGGATCGACCAGGATCGAGTCGTCCGGGCCCGAGGCATAGGCGCGCCAGACCAGTCGGCCGCTGTCGCGGTCATAGGCCGACAAATGGCAGCGGATGCCGAATTCGCCGCCCGACAAGCCGACGATGATCTTGTCCTTGACCGGCAAAACAGTCGCGGTTCCGGTCTCGCCCTTTTGCGGATAGCCCGTCTTGACCGACCACAGAACCTTGCCGGTCTGCGCATCCAACGCGACCAGGGTCGTATCGGCCTGGTTGAGGAAAAGCTTGCCGTCGGCATAGGCAAGGCCGCGATTGACGGTGTCGCAGCACATCACCCCCACCACGGAGGGATCCTGTTTCGGCTCGTATTTCCACAGGATGCGGCCTTCGGCGTTCAGGTCGAGGGCGTAGACGATATCGGGAAAGGGCGTGACGATATACATGACGTCGCCGACGACGAGCGGGCCGCCCTCATGGCCGCGCAATACGCCGGTCGAAAAACTCCAGACCGGCTGCAGGCGGCCGACATTGCTTTCGTTGATCTGGTCGAGCGACGAATAGCGGTTGTTGGCGTCGTTTCCGGCCTGAACGGTCCAGTCGCCTCCAGCCTGCGCCGAAACAGAAAAGCCGAACAGCGCCAACAGGGTGAACGCAACGCGCGAGACCGTCATATTTCCTCCGCCATCGCCGCGACCTCCGCCGGCCTTCCCTTTTGCTTGCGCGCAGGAGGCCAGAACGAGGCGGCCTTGTAAATGCCGATAAGGCGATTTTGAGAAAGGCGGCAAGCGGTAGCGCGCGGCGGCGCGGCGCCTATAATGCGCCGCTGAACGGACTGGGGCGCTGGCCGCAACTTGCCGATGAAACCAAATTCCGAACAAGCCGAGAGTCCGGCGGAGCCCGCGCGACTCCGGAAGATCATTCACATCGACATGGACGCCTTTTTCGCTTCGGTGGAGCAGCGCGACAATCCCGCCTTGCGCGGCAGGCCGCTCGCGGTCGGCCACGGCCGCGCGCGCGGCGTGGTGGCGGCGGCGAGCTATGAGGCGCGGGCCTTCGGGGTCCATTCGGCCATGCCGTCGGTGACGGCGCTGCGCAAATGCCCTGAGCTGATCTTCACGCCGCCGCGCTTCGAGGTCTATCGCCAGGTTTCCGCGCAGATCCGCGCGATCTTCGCCCGCTACACGCCGCTGATCGAGCCGCTTTCGCTCGACGAGGCCTATCTCGACGTCACCGATTGGCTCGCCGCCGGCCAGACCGCGACCGAACTGGCCGCCGCGATCCGCGCCGCGATCAAGGCCGAAACCGAGCTCACCGCCTCGGCGGGCGTGTCCTACAATAAATTTCTCGCCAAAATGGCCTCCGACCAGCGCAAGCCCGACGGGCTGTTCGTCATCACGCCGAAAACCGGCCCGGCTTTTGTCGAGGCCTTGCCGGTGCGCAAGTTCCACGGCGTCGGCCCGGCCACCGCCGAAAAAATGCGGCGGCTGGGGATCGAAACCGGAGCCGATCTGAAAGCCTGCGCGCCCGAATTCCTGTGCGACCATTTCGGCCGGGCGGGCGGCTTCTATTACGCCATCGCGCGCGGGGTCGACGAGCGTCCGGTCAAGCCAGACCGCGAACGCAAGTCGATCGGCGCCGAAAACACTTTTCTGGAGGATCTGTTCACCTTCGAGGCGGCGCAAGACAAGATCGCGCCGATCGTGCGCAAGGTCTGGACCGCCTGCGAAAGACTGAACATGCAGGGCCGTTCGGTGACGCTGAAGGTCAAATATCAGGACTTCCACCAGATCACGCGCAGCCAGACCCTGCCCGCCGCCGTGGATTCCGCCGCCGAGCTGGAGCGCCGGACGCTCGCTCTGCTTCAGCCTTTGTTTCCGTCGGTCAAGGGCGTGCGCCTGCTCGGCGTCACCGTTTCCGCCTTCGACGAAGCCAGCGCGGAGACGGAGCGCGACCAGATGGCCTTTGCCTTTCCGACGCCGAGCGCATAGGGAGAGGCCGTCATGCTGCGCGACAACATCGCTCATGCTGCGGCGCTAGGTGACTCCGGCGCGCGGCGCGGGTAGGGTCGCGCAAAGCAAAAATTAAGAAATAAATATGGGAGGGGGTATGCCGCAGTTCTCGTTCGAGATCGCCCAGGTCGGCAAGCCGCCATTCGTCGTCCAGACGCAGATGCTGGACGATATCAGCGCGGCATGGTGTCAGGTCGAGGCTTTGGCCTTCGCGGTCCGGCATTGCTCGGGCGCGTCGATCCGGGTCAAGAATGCCGATGGCGGCATCATCATTCTGACCGGCGTCGCGACGGCTCTGGCCACGCTCGAGAAATGCGGCCGTCCCAATTGCCCGCTGAAACATATCAAGGGCGCGGCCGGCAAGGCTCCATTGTCGCGGATGCTTCCGGTCAAGCTGACGCCGCATTGATCGGCGGGCGCGGGCGCTGGTAACAGATGAGGCCCGCGCCAATGCCGAGACCGCCTTGATGAAGAGACAGCTTTTCCTGCTGCGCCACGCCAAATCCTCGTGGGACGACCCGTCGCTCGCCGATCACGACCGCCCGCTGAGCAAGAGGGGCCGCAAGGCCGCCGCCGCCATCAGGCAATGGCTGCGACAGGAAGGGATCGACCCCGACCGGATCTATGTCTCCGGCGCGCTGCGGACCCGGCAGACGCTGGCGGCGCTCAAACCCTGGGACAAGCCGCCCGAGATCGAGGTCCGGGAAGACCTCTATCTCGCCTCCGCGCCGCAGATGATCGCGCTGTTGGGCGCGGCGCCGAAGGCGGCGCGGGCCATTCTGGTGATCGGCCATAATCCCGGCCTGCAGGAACTGGCCGTGCTGCTGGCCGGCGAAAACGCCGAAAACACGCTTGCCGGGCGCATGGCCGAGGCTTTTCCGACGGGCGCCCTGGCCGCCTTCGAGATCGACGGCCCCTGGGCGCGGATCGGCGCCGGCAAGGGCAAGCCGGTTGTTTTCGTCAAGCCGCGCGAGCTGAAATAGGATCGAGCCTTACGCCCAGCGCGCCAGCGCCGCGCCGATCCAGACCACGCCCGCCATGCACAGCGCGCAGAATACAGCGGCCGAGCCCATGTCCTTGACCGCCTTGATGACGGGGTCGATCTGCGGCGTGGTGCGGTCGCATAATTTCTCGATGCTGGTGTTCAGCAATTCGACGGCGAGCACGGCCAGCAGGACCGCGATCAATTCCGCGCGGCGGGAAAAATCCGGCGTCAGCGCGAAAGAGGCCGGGAGGGCCGCCGCCAGGACCAGCGCCTCCAGGCGAAAGGCCTGCTCGGTCTTCAGGGCGCAGGCGAGGCCGGCGAGAGACGCCTCAAGGGCGCGAAGGATGCGGGGTTTGCTCAAGGTCGGGGCGTTCGGCAGGAGGGAGGCGCCGGAGGACCGGCCTTTATCGTAAAATCGCACGAAATTATTGCCTTTCTCTCTCACCTGTCGCCGGCGCGTTGCGCGTCAGCCTGAAAATACGGTCGCTCATCGGCCGGCCGCTGACGGCGTCGATCAGGATCGGATCGGCCTCAATGCCGGTCTCGCGGTCGACCAGCGTCACGGCGCGGCCTTCGGGCGCGAAATGGCGGTTGCCCCAGGCCATCATGGCGATAACGACCGGCTGGAAATCGCGCCCGCACGGCGTCAGCACATAATCGTCGCGCGGCGGCCTTTCGCTATAGCGCCGCCGCTCCAGCAGGCCGGCCTCGACCAAAGCCCGCAGGCGCCGCGCCAGAATGTTCGGCGCGATGTCGAGGCTTTTCTGGAAGGCCTCGAAGCGGGTCACGCCGTTCAGGGCGTCGCGCAGGATCAGAATGCTCCACCATTCGCCAACCCGCTCGAGGCTGCGGGCGACAGGACATTGCATTTCTCCAAAGCTCTTTCGCTTCATTTGAAAACGATCCGCGCTTGCCGGCGCCGTGTCCCGGGCGATAGCCTGCATTCTCGCTATCATAATGCAAGGTACACGAATTTGCGAGACCGGCCATGACCGAAGCCGCCGCCCTGCCCTCTCCCGCCTTTCTCGACGACCTGCATGTCGGCCAGCGGTTCGTCAGCGGTTCGCACAAGCTGACCGCCGAGGCGATCAAGGCCTTTGCCGGCGAATATGACCCGCAGCCCTTCCATACCGACGAGCGCGCCGCCGAGGACAGCTTTTTTGCCGGGCTCGCCGCGAGCGGCTGGCATGTCGCAGCCGTCACGATGAAATTGCTGGTCGGCGACGGCGCCTTCATCGCCAATGGACTGATCGGCGCGGGCGGCGAGATCGCCTGGCCGCGCCCGACCCGGCCGGGCGACGTGCTGACGGTCGAGAGCGAGGTGATCGACGTCGCGCCGTCGCGCTCGCGCCCGGATCGCGGCATGGTCACGGTGCGCAGCGAAACGCGCAACCAGCGCGGCGAAATCGTGCAGGTGCTGACGGCGAAACTGGTCGCGCCGCGCCGCGTCCCGGCCGCGATATAAGGAACGACGAATGCGGATTCTGATTGTCGGCGCCGGCGCGGTCGGCGGCTATTTTGGCGGACGGCTGGCGCAGGCCGGCCGCGACGTGACCTTTCTTGTCCGCCCGCGCCGCGCCGAAATCCTCCGCGCCAAGGGCCTGACGCTGCGCAGCCCGGTCGGCGATTTTCATCTGCCCTCCCCGCAGCTGACGACGGCGGAGACTCTGCGCGAGCCTTTCGACCTCATCCTGCTGAGCTGCAAGGCCTATGATCTCGCCGATGCGATGGAGTCCTTTTCCGGCGGCGTCGGCGCGGAAACCGCGATTCTGCCGCTGCTCAACGGCATGGCCCATATCGAGGCGCTGCAATCGCGCTTCGGCGCCGAAAAGGCGCTCGGCGGCCTCTGCATGATTTCCTCCACGCTCGGTGACGACGGCGCGATCCTGCATCTCAACAACCTGCATGGCCTGACCTTCGGCGAGTTGAACGGCCTCCGCACCGCGCGCATCGCGGCCATTGCGGAGCAGTTCGCGGGCGCCGGCTTCGACGCGCGGGAAAGCGCCGCTATCCGGCAGGACATGTGGGACAAGTGGATTTTCATCGCCGG
>NZ_JAYSBG010000037.1:0-14701 GCF_041915505.1 Rhodoblastus sp.
GCGCGCCTGCCGAACGGCCTTGGCTTTCGTCCTATCCGCCGGGCGTGCCCGCGGAAATCGATCTGACCGGCGCCGATACGCTGGTCGCGATCTGGGCCGAAAGCCGCGCCAAATGGGGCGGGCGCCGCGCGCTGGATTGTTTCGGCGTTCCGATGCTTTACGAGGAACTGGGCCGCCATGCCGACGCCATTGCCGCCTGGCTTCAGGGCGAGGGGCTGCAAAAGGGCGATCGCGTCGCGATCATGATGCCCAATCTCATGGCCTATCCGGTCGTCCTGCTCGGCGTACTGATCGCCGGCGGCGTGGTGGTCAATGTCAATCCGCTCTATACCGCGCGCGAGATCGAGCATCAGTTGGGCGACGCCGGCGCGCGCTTCCTGTTCGTGATGGAAAATTTCGCCCATACCGCGGCGGCGGCGGCACCGGTACTGCCGGTCGAGCGTTATGTCGTGGTCTCCGCCGGCGATCTGCTGAAATGGAAGGGCCCTTTGGTCGATTTCGTGGCGCGTCGCGTCAAGAAAATGGTCCCGCCCTTCGACCTGCCCAATAGCCTGACCCTGGCCGCCGCCCTGCGCGCGGGCCGCCGCCGCAAACTGGCCCCGGTCGCGGTCGGGCCCGACGACATCGCCTTCCTGCAATATACCGGCGGCACCACCGGAATCGCCAAGGGCGCGACGCTGCTGCACCGTAATGTCGCCGCCAATATCATGCAGGCGCGGCTGTGGTTCGGCGGCTTCCTGACGAATGACGGGCCGCAGGTGATGGTGACGGCGCTGCCGCTCTATCACATTTTCGCGCTGACCGTGTGCTGCTTCTATTTCCTGGCGACCGGCGGCGCCTGCCTGCTGGTGCCCAATCCGCGCGATATTCCCGGCCTCATCAAGCTGATGCGGCGCCAGCCCTTCACCATGCTGTCCGGCGTCAACACGCTTTACGCCGCGCTCGCGGACAATCCCGAACTCGCCAAGGTCGATTTTTCCAAAGTGTTCGGCTGCGTCGCCGGCGGCATGGCGACGCAGGAGGCGGTGGCGCGGCGCTGGCGCAAGCTCACCGGCAAGCCGATCGTTGAAGGCTATGGCCTGTCGGAAACTTCGCCCATCGTCTGCACCAACCGGTTCGACATCGAGGCCTTCACCGGAACCGTCGGCTATCCGCTGTCGTCGACCGATATTTCGATCCGCGACGCGCAGGGCGAGGTCGTCGGAAAAGGTGAAGCAGGCGAGCTTTGCGTGCGCGGACCGCAGGTGATGGCGGGCTATTGGGGGCGGCCCTATGAGACCGCCGTGGTCATGACCGAGGACGGTTTTTTCCGCACCGGCGACGTGGCGATGGAATTGCCGGACGGTTCGATCAAGCTGGTCGACCGGCTCAAGGAAATGATCCTGGTCTCGGGCTTCAACGTCTATCCGAACGAGGTCGAGGACGTTCTCATGCAGAATGACAAGGTCGCGAGCGTCGCCGTGGTCGGCGCGCCGGACCCGCATTCCGGCGAGGCCGTGGTCGCCTTCATCGTCCGGCGCGATCCGGACCTGACCGCCGAGGAACTGATCTCCTTCTGTCGCGAAAACCTGACCGGCTACAAGATTCCGAGGCGGATCGAATTCCGCGAGGATCTGCCGAAATCCAATGTCGGCAAGGTGCTGCGCCGGGTGCTCAAGGATGAGATTTTGCGCGGCTGATCTAGACTGGCGTTTCAGTCCGGCGTCTGGCGTCGCCGCACGCCGCCCGGCGGCAGGTTGAACCAGCGTCGGCAGGCGCGAAAGAACACGCTCTGCTCGGCGAAGCCCAGCCGATGGGCGATTTCGGCATTGGATAGCCGGGGCTCGGCGAGCAGGCGCTGCGCGAGATCGCGCCGCGTGTCGTCGACGATCTTCTGGAAGGACAGTCCGCGCTCCTGCAGGCGGCGCTGCAGGGTGCGATCGCTCACCGCCAGGGCTCGCGCGATGTCCTGCCGGCGCGGCACGCCATGGACGAGACCTTCGCCGATCGCCTGCTCCACGCGGCGGACGAGATCGCTGCGGTCGATATGCTGCAGCCGTTGCGAAATCATGTCCCGATTGACGGATTCGATCGCTGGATTATGGCCGGGCAGCGGCGCGTCGAGCACGGCGCCGTCGAGGTCGACCGCATTGACGCCGGCGTCGAAGGTCACCGCGCAGCCGAACACCGTTTCATAGAGGGCCGGGTCGGGCGGAGCCGGATAGGCCATGAACACCGCGCGCGGATGCAGATTGGCGCCTGTCAGCCATTTGCAGAAGGTGAAGAAGGTCGCCATGGCGAATTCCACCCGCTGGCGCGGCGGGGCCTCGCCGCCGCCGTCGATTTCCAGACCGATGCGAAGGGCGCCGCCGTCGAGATCGGTCATCGGCACGCGCGCGGCGTCGCTGACCAGGCGCAGATAGCGCGCGAAGGCGCCGAGCGCGCTGCGCAGATTGGCGCTGGAGAGCATGGCGTAGCTGACGATGTCGAAATTGGCCGGTTTCGGCATGGCGAAAAACTTCAGTCCCAAGGCGTCGTCGCCGGACATTTCCGCAGCCAGCCGCCACAGCCGACTGAGCTTTTCCGTTTCGATCCGCACGTCGGGCGCGTCCAGCAGGGCCTTGTCGATCCCGGCGCGGCTGAGCAGGAGATCGACGTCGAGCGCGCGGCGTTCGAGCAGGTCGATCACGCCCTTGACCCAGGCCGAGGAGGTCGCGCCGCTCGATCGCGGCGCAAGGCGCGGCAAGTTGAGGCGCGGCAAGTCAATGCGTTGGCTGTCTCCGGTCAATGATCGTCCCCGGCTTTTCATTAAACTGCAAAAAATGCGGCAGGCGAGACGCCTGCCGCCAAGCACTTTCGCGTCTTTGCACTTTGGCGTCTTTCCTGCGCCGCATGAACGAGGGTCGAAACAAGCAGGCCGATGCGCATTTTCGTGCCGTGGAATCTCCCGCTTTATCCGCCGGTCAAACTTGCGCTCCTCGCCGACGCGCTCGGCGCGGAAGGCGTTTCGTCGAATGCGCTGCTGAACGACGCGCGGCTTGATCCCGCGGCGATCCGCGCCGCCTCCGCCACGGTCTCGATCGATCAGATGATCGCCGTTTTCGCGGCGGCGGCGCGTTCCGGCGCACCGCAGGGCGCGGCTTTTCGCGCCGGGCGCCGGAACCAGATCACCTGCTATGGCGCCTATGGCTTCGGACTGCTCAGCAGCCCCGATTTCCGGCAGGCGATCCGTTTCGCGGTGGATTATCATCATCTCGCCGCGCCGACCGTGCAATTGTCGATCGAGGAGCGCGGCGCCTGCGCGGCGTGGGTCTTCGATCCGCTGCCGCATCATCGCATCGACCAGGCGCTTTACCGCTTCATCGTGGAAATGCAGATCGGCACTTTGGTCGCGCTGCACAGCGAATTGCTGGGCGAGGCCTTCCGCCCGCGCGAACTTCATCTCGCTTATCGCCGCGACGATTTCGCGGCGTCCTTCGAGCGCGAGTTCGACGCGCCTTGTTTCGTGGAAAGCGGGCGGAACAAGCTGGTCTTCGACGCGGCCTATCTCGACCGGCGCCATCCGCGCGGCAATACGACCAGTTTCGCCGAAATGGAGCGGCTCTGCGAGCGGGCGACGCAGGATATCGAACGCAGCGGCGGCATGGCGGCGAAAATGCGCGCCTGCATCGCCGCTGCGGATCGCGAAGCCCTGTGCTTCGACGCCATCGCGCGCCAATTGAACATTCCCGAGCGCACCTTGCGGCGACGCCTCAGCGACGAGAACACGTCCTTTTCCGAACTGGTCAATGACGTGCGGCTCGTCGCGGCCGTGAAGCTGCTGCGCGACTCGCTTTTGCCGCTGGAGGATGTCGCCGGCGAACTCGGCTTCAGCGACGCCGCCAATTTCCGGCAGGCGTTCCGCCGTTGGACCGGATTTTCGCCGCAGGAATTCCGCCGCCGCGCCGCGCCGGCGTGAGGGTGCGACGCGGCGTTCGACTCCGGGATCGGATTTTTGGTTGTGGGCTGGCAGGACGCTGCTAAGAAGTCGAGACGGAGGGCGGAACGGCGCGGCCAGAACCGGCTCCAACGGATGAAGCCAGGATCCAACCATCGCCTTTCCGCCCCCTCACGATCTGCGATTCAGAACGCGGCTTCCTCGAAAGCCATCATGGTCTTGGCCCCGGAGGTGATCGCCTGCAGCAGGGCGCCGGTCTGCGGCAGCAGGCGCTCCATGTAGAAGCGGGCGGTGAGGACCTTGGCGCGGTAGAACGCGTCGCTCTCCGCCTTGGGCAGGCTGTTCTCAGCCATTCGCGCCCAGAGAAAGGCCAGAACCGTCAGGCCGAACAGGCGCAGATAATCACTCGCCGCCGCACCGGCTTCGTCGGGACGGACCATGCCCTTCTGCGCGACATGGGTCGTCGCCTGTTGCAGGCGAACAAAAGCCTTTTCCAGTGGGCCGATGAAATCGGCCAGAGCCGGGTCGGTCTTTTTCGCGGCGATATAATTCGAGATCGGATGGAACACGCTGCGCAGATAGCGACCGGCATGAGCCGGCATCTTGCGGCCGACCAGATCGAGCGCCTGCACGCCATTGGCGCCTTCGTAGATCTGGGCGATGCGGCAGTCGCGAACGAATTGCTCCATGCCATGTTCGCGGATGAAGCCGTGGCCGCCATAGACCTGCATGCCGAGATTGGTCGCCTCGAAGCCGAGATCGGTCATCAGGGCCTTCACCACCGGCGTGACGACGGCGATGAAATCATCGGCGTTGCGGCGCGTCGCCGCGTCGGGATGGTGTTTGGCGATATCGAGGCTTTTCGCCGCCCAGACGGCGAGCGCGCGGCAGCCTTCGATATAGGCGCGCTGGGTCAGCAGCATCCGGCGGATGTCGGGGTGCACCATCAGCGGATCGGCCGGCTTGTCGGGATATTTGGCGCCCGACAGCGAGCGGCCCTGCAGGCGCTCGCGGGCATAGGTCGCCGCGCCTTGATAGGAGCCTTCGGCCAGCCCGAGGCCCTGCGCGCCGACCGCGAGGCGCTCGGTGTTCATCATGGCGAACATGGCCTGCATGCCCTTGTTGGGCTCGCCGATCAGCCAGCCCTGCGCGTCGTCGAAATTCATCACGCAGGTCGACGAGGCCTTGATGCCCATCTTGTGCTCGATCGAGCCGCAGGCGACGCCGTTGCGCGCGCCGAGCGAGCCGTCCGGCTTGACCAGAAATTTCGGCACGACGAACAGGCTGATGCCTTTGACGCCCTTGGGCGCATCCGGCAGGCGGGCGAGAACGAGATGGATGATATTGTCGGCGAGATCATGTTCGCCGGCCGAGATGAAGATCTTGGTCCCGGTAATCCGGTAAGAGCCGTCATCCTGCGGCGCCGCGCGGGTGCGCAGCAGGCCGAGATCGGTGCCGCAATGCGGCTCGGTCAGGCACATCGTGCCGGTCCATTCGCCG
Source organism: Rhodoblastus sp. (assembly GCF_041915505.1). Classification (GTDB taxonomy): domain Bacteria; phylum Pseudomonadota; class Alphaproteobacteria; order Rhizobiales; family Beijerinckiaceae; genus Rhodoblastus. The sequence continues at coordinate 5,417 of NZ_JAYSBG010000037.1, forward strand.
TCCACCAGCTTGGGCAGATAAGTCGCCTTCAGCTCCTCGGACCCGAAACCGTGCAGCGAGACATAGGCGCCATGCGACAGGCCGGGATACATGCCGAAGGACAGGTTGGCCGAGCAGAGCATTTCCTCGACCAGAATATTGACTGCCGCCGGCAGGCCCTGGCCGCCATAGGCCGGATCGCAGGCGATCGAGGTCCAGCCGCCCGCGCGGAACAAATCATAGGCTTCCTTGAAGCCCTTGGGCGTGCGCACCACGCCGTTCTCGAAATGGCAACCTTCCTCGTCGCCGGAGCGGTTGAGCGGCTGGATCACTTCCTCGCAGAGTTTGGCGGCTTCCTCGAGCACGGCGTCGACCGTGTCGCGGGAGAAATCCTCATAACCGGGCAGCGACGTCAGATCGTCGCCATCCATCAGATCGTAGAGCACATAGCGCATGTCGCGCAGCGGGGCCTTATAGGCGGGCATGGAGCTTCCTCTCTCTGCTTTCGCGCTGTCGCGGTCAGTTGCGGAGCGGCTTGCCGGTTTCGAGCATGTGCTCGATCCGGGCCAAAGTGTCGGGATCGCGGATCAGTTTCATGAAGCCTTGACGCTCGAGTTCGAGCATCCGGTCTTCGGTGACAATCTCGGTCGGATCGGTATCGCCGCCGGTCAGGATTTCGGCCAGCGCGCCGGAGACGACAATGTCATGCTTGGTCGCCTTGCCGAGGCGGGCGAAACCGTCGACCGCCATGTTCAGCGCGACGCGGCCCGAAGGACCGGGCAGCACATAGGTCGGCGGCTCCGGCGGCTTGTAGCCTTCGACCAGCGACAAGGCCTTGGCCTTGGCGTCGGCGAGCAGGCGATAGCGGTTCATGGTGATCCCGTCGTCGGGACGCAGGATCAGCATTTCCTTCGCCTCGGCGGCGGATTTGGCTACGGTCGCGGTGCTGATATATTCGAACACCTTGGCGACGGCGGGCATAGGCCCTTTCGGAAGCTTGCCGAGGCCCTGCCAGCGCGCCAGCATTTCCTTGCAGCCGCCCCAGCCCGGAATCAGGCCGACGCCGACCTCGACCAGACCGGCATAAGTCTCGGCATGGGCCTGGATCGCGTCCGAATGGAGCAGGATTTCGCAGCCGCCGCCGAGCGCCATGCCGGCAGGCGCCGCCACCACGGGGAAGGGGGAATATTTCAGCGCCTTATAGGTGAATTGCCCCATGCCGACGAGGCCCTGGATTTCGTTCCAGCCGGCGATATTGGCTGCGAACAGAGCGAGGCCGAGATTGGCGCCGACCGAGAAATTCGAGCCTTCATTATAGACCACCAGCGCCTTGTAGCTCTTCTTCACCAGCTCGATGGTCTTGGTGAGCAAGGCCACGATATCGGCGTCGAGCGAATTCATCCGGCTGGTGAATTCGAAACAGAGCACGCCGTCGCCGATGTCCCAGACCGAGGCCGAACCATTCTTCAGCACCGGCTGCGAATTCAGCTTGATGTCTTCCAGCAGCAGCACGCCGTCGGGGCGGGTCAGCGTGCGGTAATCGCCGTCGAGCGTCAGCGCCTGTCGCTTGCCGGTTTCGATGCGATAGAAGCTGCGGCCCTGCGCCGCGCGCAGGATCGGCGGCACGATGCGGCCTTCCTGCTCCAGACGGGCGATGAACCAATCGACGCCGATCTTGTCGAGCAGTTCGAATGGGCCGCTCTTCCAGTTGTAGCCGAGCCGCATCGCCTCATCGATCGACTCGATCTCGTCGGCGGCGTCGCCCACCAGAGCGGCGGCATAAGACAAGGTCTCGCGCATCACCGTCCAAGCGTAGCGGCCGTGGACGCTGTCATGCTCGAACAATTTGGTCAGGCTCTTGCCGGCGGCCTCGACCGCCTCGACGCGGGCCCTCTTCTGGACGCGATAATCGCCGGTCTTGAGGTCGATGGCTTCCTTGCGCTTGTTCAGCTCGCGATTGACGCGATAGAAGCCGCCCTTGCCCTTGCGGCCGGTATAGCCGTCCTTGATCATGCGCTCGATCAGAGGCGCGGGACGGTTCATGCCATGGAAAGCGTCTTCCGGCGGCAGCGAGGCGGCCATGCTGGCGTTGATATGCGGCATCAGGTCGAGGCCGACAAGGTCGATCAGGCCGAACACGCCGGTCTTGGGAATGCCGAACGGCCGCCCGATGATGGAATCGGCGTCCTCGATGTCGAGGCCCAGTTCAAAAGCCGTGACCACCGCCGATTGCAACCAGTAGACGCCGAGACGATTGGCGATGAAGCCGGGGCGATCCTTGCAATAGACCACGCTCTTGCCGAGCCGGTAATCCGCGAAGGCCGCAACGTCAGCGCCGGCATCGGCGCGGGTCTGCGGGCCGGTCACGATCTCCAGCAGCCGCATGTAGCGCGGCGGGTTGAAGAAATGGGTGATGATGAAATCCCGCGCAAAGCTCTCGGGCTGGCCCTCGACCAGATTGTGCAGCGGGATCGTCGAGGTGTTGGACGAGACCACGCTGCCCGGCTTGCGATGGGCTTCGATCTTGCCGTAGAGCGCCTGTTTGATGTCGAGCCGCTCGATCACGACTTCGACGATCCAGTCGCAATCGGCGAGCAGATCGAGATGGTCCTCGATATTGCCGGTGGTGACCAGCTTCGCCGCCGCCTTGCTCATGAAGGGCGCGGGATCGGTCTTCAGCATTTTCTCGACCGCGCCTTCGGCGACGGCGTTGCGATTGGTCGCGCCGGCCGGAACGATGTCGAGCAGCACGACCGGCGCGCCCGAATTGGCGATTTGCGCGGCGATGCCGGCGCCCATGACGCCGGCGCCGATGACGGCGACCTTCTTGATCTCAGCCATCACACGGCCTCCAGAATGGTCGCGATGCCCTGACCGCCGCCAATGCACTGGGTCGCCAGCGCGTATTTGCCGCCTTCGCGCTTCAGCAGGCTCGCAGCCTTGCCGACGATGCGCGCGCCGGTGGCGCCGAGCGGATGGCCGAGCGCGATGGCGCCGCCGTCGAGATTGACCTTGTCGATCTCCAGACCGAGATCGCGGACGCAGGCGATGGACTGGCTGGCGAAGGCCTCGTTCAGTTCGATCACATCGAGATCCTTGGCCTCGATGCCGGCGCGCTTCAGCGCCTTGCGGCTGGCGCCGACCGGGCCGATCCCCATAATGTCCGGCTCGCAGCCGCAGACCGCGATGCTCCTGATGGCGGCGAGAATGGCGAGGCCATTCTTGCGGGCGTAATCCTCGCTGGTCACCAGCACAGCCGAAGCGCCGTCGGTGAGCGGCGAGGACGTGCCGGCGGTCACGACGCCATTGGCGTTGAAGGCGGGCTTCAGGGTGGCGAGGCCTTCCAGCGTCGCCTCGGGACGGATGCAACCGTCGGCGTCGACGGTCCCCTTGCGCCCGACGATCGGGATGATCTCATCGGCCAGCTTACCGGCGGCCTGGGCGGCGGCGGCGCGCTGGTGCGAGCGCACGGCGAACGCCTCCTGCTCGGCGCGTGAAATCTTCCAGCGCGCGGCGACATTTTCGGCCGTATCGCCCATGCCGATATAGGCGTCGGGCATTTTGGCGTAGAGATCGGGATTGGGCAGGGGGTTGAAGCCCATCATCGGCACGCGGCTCATGCTCTCAACGCCCGCGCAGAGGAAGGCTTCGCCGGCGCCGGCGGCGATCGCGCCGACAGCCATATGGATCGAGGTCATCGACGAGCCGCAGAAACGGTTGACGGTGGCGGCGCCGAGCGATTTCGGCAGGCCGGCCATCAGGCTGACGAGGCGGGCGACATTGAAGCCCTGCTCGCCCTCGGGGAAGGCGCAGCCGAGGATCAGGTCTTCGATATCCTCCGGCTTGACGCCGGTTTTCTTGACCAGACCGGCCACCACCTGGGCGGCCAGATCGTCCGGACGGACCGAAGCCAGATTTCCCTTCTTGGCGAGCGCGAAAGGAGAGCGCGCGTAGCCTGCAATGACCGCCTTCGTCATTTTAGTCTCCAATTGTCAAAACGTGCATTGAGCGAGGCCGATCGCGCGGATCGGTCGCGGCCTGTCCTGTCGGGATCGAGTGTGGCTGTCGACAACCGACGCCGGCGCGACGCGCTTTTGTTTCCGCCCCATTTTCTTGTTCGCCTCTGTAGGTAAAATGCAAAGCGGCTCGGGTCAAGAAAAAAGTTTATATATGAACTATTTTGAGTCGAGCCGGCGGGCGGCGCGATGCGCTCGGCCTTTGCGAGCGCGCGGAAGATACGTTTGGAGGAAACGTTCGGAAGGCGGGATCCGTTTCGTCAAGGGCTGACGAAACAGATGGCTGACAGGCGGATTGGCCGCGCCCGGAACAAGGATGAACGCACGCAAGGCCGCCCGATCAAATCGGCCAGCCTAAGTCGTTCTTTAATTTTGTAAAAATGGAGCGGGCGAAGGGATTCGAACCCTCGACCCCAACCTTGGCAAGAGGCGGAAAGCGTTCTCTCCGATGCGATGTGTTGCGCCGTCCAACGCAATTCCAATATTATTCAATAGGATAAATACGACAGAGTCCGCCAGGCTGCGCTCCACTTTTCTGCTTCCTGCTTACCCGCTGCTTACCCGTGTGCTATGATGCCGACCGGGTAAGCAAACCAGAGGAGGCAGGCGATGGCAAGAATCACAAAGCGGCTCGTCGATTCCCTTCGCCCTAAGAAGGCCAACGAAAGCGAGTCTGGAGATGAGGAAACTGCGCCAGATTCCAAGAAAGACGTTGTCGCCTGGGACGACGAACTACGGGGCTTTGGGGTCCGCTTCAAGCCGACCGGCGTGGGCGCCTATATCATACAGTACCGAAACCCCGAGGGCAGGAGCAAACGCCTGACGCTGGGCTCCGTGGCCGAGTTGACGGCCGAGGAGGCCCGCAAGCTCGCCCGCAACAAGCTCAGTAGCGTCGCGCAGGGAGGTGACCCCGTCGCGGAGAAGCGCGCCGCGCGCGCGGCCCCTACCGTGGCAGAGATCTGCGACTGGTATCTCGAAAAGGCGGAGAGCGGCGAACTGCTCGGCCGCCGTCGTCGCCCGATCGCCAAGAAGACCTTGGCCCTCGACCGCAGCCGGATCGAAACTCATGTCCGTCCTCTACTCGGGGATCGAAAGGTCCAAAGTCTGGCGCTCACCGACATCGAACGCTTTCAGGCCGATGTCGTCGGCGGGAAGACAGCCAAACCCCGGAAGGGTCGCGGCGGCGTGACTACCGGCGGCGCCGGCGTGGCGGGCCGCACGGTGGGGATGCTGCACACGATCTTCGAACAGGCCGCCCGGCTGCATCTTATCAGCCATAACCCCGCGAAGGGGGTCCGCAAGGTCAGCACGGACAACAAGGTCGAGCGACGCCTGTCGTTGGGGGAGATTGCCGCCCTCGGCAAGGCGATCCGCCAGGCGGATGAGGAAAGTCCCGTCGCGCTGGCGGCGATTCGCCTCATGCTCCTGACCGGCTTCCGTCGAATGGAAGTGCTGACGCTGGAGCGGGCCTGGATCGATCCGGATGCCCCATGCGTGCGCTTTCCCACGACGAAGAGCGGCGCCCAGCTTCGCGCCGTCGGCCAGCCGGCCCTCAAGCTGCTTCTGGCCCAACCGTCCGGCGGAGAAGAGAATCCCTACGTCTTCCCGAGCGAGACTGGCGACGGCCACTTCGTTGGCGTCGTCCGGGTTCTCCAGCGGCTCTGCCTAGTGGCCAAGCTCGAGGGCGTAACACCCCACGTTCTTCGGCATACCTTCGCCAGCGTTGCCGGAGACCTCGGGTTTTCCGAACTGACCATCGCGGGCCTGCTGGGACACACCGGGCGGGGCGTCACCCAGCGCTATGTCCACCTCGACAAGGCTTTGCTCCTCGCAGCCAACAAGATCGCCGAGGAGATCGAGCAAGCCCTCGGGAGGGCTCCTGCCCGACAGTCCGATGGGTGGCTGGGCCGACCCTCTGGGGAAGGGGAACGCCGTATCGATGCCGCTTGAATTTCGTAGTCCTAAGAGCTATGTGTTTCTTGTGCTCGGCGGGTACTGCCGGGGATGAGCGTTTACGTCACGAAGGAGTTCGCCCGGTTTGCCCGAAAGGCGAGCCTAGCTGTTTGATCCCAGGCTTTAATGGTGCAATCTTTTCGCTGGAATGGAAGGATGCGCTATGGGCCAGGTTCTACACGGATGCGCCACGACGACTGAGGCGGTCCGTCGAGCGATACAAAATAGTCAAGAGAGCCTGAGGACGCTGGCGAAGCGTTACGGGATCAATCAGAAGACGGTGCGCAAATGGCGCAACCGAGCTTCGGTCGCTGACCTGCCGACCGGCCCGAAAGAGCCGAGGTCAACCGTGCTGTCGGTCGAGGAAGAGGCGATCGTCGTCGCCTTTCGCCGGCATACGCTGCTGCCGCTCGACGATTGTCTTTATGCGTTGCAGGCGACCATCCCGCAGCTGACGCGCTCGTCACTGCATCGCTGCCTGCAACGCCATGGGATCAGCCGGTTGGCGGAGACGGAAGGCGACAAACCCGCAAAGAATAAGTTCAAGGCCTATCCGATCGGCTTCTTCCACATCGACATCGCCGAAGTGCAGACGGCGGAAGGGAAGCTCTATCTGTTCGTGGCGATCGACCGCACGTCGAAATTCGCCTTCGCGCAGCTCGTCGAAAAAGCCAACCGCGTCACCGCTTCGGCTTTCCTGGTCGCCCTCATTGAGGCCGTCCCGTACAAAATCCACACGGTCCTGACCGACAACGGCATCCAGTTCCGCCTGCCTCCACGATATTCCGACGGACCGACAGCCCGCTGGTCAACGCACATGTTCGGGCTCAGATGCCAGGAAAACGGCATCGAGCATCGCTGCACCAAGATCAACCATCCATGGACCAACGGGCAGGTCGAGCGGATGAACCGCACCATCAAAGAGGCGACCGTCAAACGGTATCACTACGACGATCACGACCAGTTGCGCCGCCATCTCGCCGACTTCGTCGACGCCTACAATTTCGGACGACGGCTCAAGACCCTCAAAGGCATCACGCCTTACGAGTTCATCTGCAAATGCTGGACCTCGGAGCCACAACGATTCAATATTGATCCGCTCCAGCTAATGCCGGGACTAAACAGCTAGGGCGCGGCTTTGTTGTCTCGCGAGGAATGACGGCGCCGACGGGGTCCCCGCGCGAGCTATCGCGTGGGGTGGCGACGGCAAGGGAAGAAAGTCGCGGCCGGCCGTTGCCGGCGTCCAGAGAGAGCCGGCGCCTCAGCGCCGCCGGCCTTCGGTCAGACAAGCCCTATCGAGGACGACGTGGGCGGCTCGGCCAAATCAGTTCCAGGACACGACAGCGGCTGTCGCCTTCCCGTCCCCAGGCAACCTGCCGAACGTTAGAACCCGCCGCCCGATCCGCGCCACGGCCCCGAACACCCGAGAGCCCCGCGCGCCACGCCCGCCCTCACGCCTGCATCCGGACGATGAGATTGAGCATCGCGGCCTCGAAGTGAAGAACCGCCGCCGCGTTCGCAACGCCGAGTCAGGACCGATCGGACTGGCTTGCCGAAGCCCAATTGGCGGCCGTCTGGCCGCGGCGACGGCATGTGGCGCACCATGTCCGTCTGGGGCGAGCGGCTCGCCGCTGGTCCAGATTGACGATTGAGCCGGCGCGCCACTCAATTTCGCGATCGAGCGCTGGATACAGTCGCCCGCGCCCGGTCCGGCCGGGGCGAAGAGGAAACCGATCCCCCGCCATGCGGCGATCTGCGGGTCGTTCTTCTTCAGGCGACGCCACAGCCCGGCAAGATCCCCTCCGTCGTTGGCGATCTCGGCCTTCAACTCCGGCCGCCCTTTGTCGACGGGCGCAACGTCCGGACGGATGATCCGGCCGGCGTCGCGCCAATCGTCATCGTCGAGCCGGCCCAGGTTGAAGTCAAAGCCAGGAAAACATGACGCCGGGGGCGGCAACGAGGGCCGCGTCGGCTGGGGCTTAAGTCGAGCAGAGGACGGTTCGGAGCGACGCGGCGTCGGGAAGGCGGGCAGGAGCGGTCATCGCCGCCCTTCTTCATCCGTCCAGGGGTTCAACAGCGGCGCCCCAAGCTGCGCAAAATCCTTGGTGTTGCGAGTCGCGAGGACAAGTTCGTGGACCAGCGCCGTGGCCGCGAAAAACCCGTCCATGACGGAAAGTGCAAAGCCGCTCCGGCGCGCTTGCGCCATCAGATCGCCCCAGCGTTCGGCGATCGCCTGGTCGATCGGCAGGATCCGCCCGGCGAAGCGCGCCGGCAAATCCTCGGCGAGCCAGGCGGAAAGCGCCTCACGGCGCCGGCCGTCGTCCATCAGGGCGACGCCGCGCCGCAGCTCGGCGATCGACGCGACGCTGATGAAGGCCCGGTCCTCGTCGATCGCATCGAGCCAAGCGAGCACTTTTGGATCGGGCGCCGGTCGGCGAACCTCCGACAGCACATTGGTGTCGAGCAGCACCTTCATAGATCAAGGTCGCGCGGCTGATCGCGGACCCGATCGAGATCGAGAGCGGAATCGCGCAGCGGCGACGCCATCAGAAATTCGGCCAGCGTCCCTTTGCGCACGGTTTTGCGCGCCCATTCCTCGGCCGACACGATGACGACGCTCGGCTTGCCGTGGCGGGTGATGATCTGCGGGTCGGTCTGGGCGCGCTCGATGACCTCGGACAGCCGCGCCTTGGCGCCCGCCACTGTCCAGTGATCGGATTCGGGCGCCGGCGCCTTTCGGAAGGTTGTCACGATCCGCTCCTATGACTATAATGACTATTATGACTATAAGGAGAATTGCGGCAATCTTCAACCGGCGCCGCGCGGGCAGGGCGCCGTTCCGGGATCATCCCGACGAAAACGGAAGGAAGCGCCGCGGGCCGCCGCGCGGGCTGACGCGGCTGGGGCGGTCGACCGGCCCCAAGCGGCCGACAGCGATCGTCGGGCCGGCAGGCCGGTTAAACCCTCGATCTGACCGACGAGGACCTCGCCGCGCTCGAAGCCCGCTGATGAACGCGCCCGGAAAGCGTCCGGAGGAGGGCAGGGGGCTGGCGGTGGTCGCGTCCTGTCGTCGATCGGAGGCCCGGCGGGCATGATTTTCGGGGCTCCGGGCCGCCAGAAGCGCCGATTTGCGAGTTCGCGCCGCTGACTATCGATAAGCCGTCATTATCGATAGTCAGTCTTGAGCGGAACCGAATGTTCTATGACGGAAGCCATCATCATGATAGCTTCTGTTTCGATGATTCCTGTTAAGGTTATCAAACCCTTGCTTTCCTACCGCCAGATCCCCGACCCGCTGCCCTGGGCGAAAATCGCCGGCCCGCTCGCCGCCGCCGAG
>NZ_JAYSBG010000037.1:14711-17495 GCF_041915505.1 Rhodoblastus sp.
CGGCTCGCGAAAAGCCCGATCCGCGCGGGATGGATCGCGCGCGCGCACTTCTCCGAGGCCGCCGCCTGCCTGTGGCTCGACGGCGAGCTCGTTCATCTCGAAGACCTCGTGCTCCACGACGCCCAGATGGACGTGCGTTCGCCGACCCATGAACTTGTCCGCGCCCACGCCGTGCTGCGCGCCCGCCGGCGCATCGCCGACGGCGACCCGGGTTGGGCGCTGTCGCCCGCCGGTCTCGCCGCACTGCGGGGACAGGGCGGCGGCGCGGTGATCCGTGAGGGGAGGGCAGGGGACCTGGAGTCCGAAATGGGCGACGAGGGCGAGGAATTTGACAGCGCGTCGCCTGACGACGCTTCCGACGGCGATGACGCGCTTACGGAAGCGTTCGCCGCCCTCGACGCCGTTCTGGCCAAAACCGGCCGGGCGCTGTCGGGGGAGACCGAGCGCGCGAAACAAGAGCGCGATCCGCTGGTCTACGATCTCGACTGGGACGAGGACGCGCGTCTCGCCGAATGGCGCGCGCAAGTCGAGGAGACAAGAAACCTGCCGCCGACGCTCGCCGCCGCGCTCGCCGCGCGGCTGTGGGACGAAATCGAACCGCTGCAGCATCGCCCCTGGCTCGGCCGCCTGCTCGCCGCTTCGCTGCTGCGCGCGCGCCACAAGGCGCGGCGCCATCTGCCGTGCTTGCTCGACGGCCTCAAGACCATTCCGGTGGCGCGACGACGCGGCCGCGACCCGGTCGAACGCCTGATCGTCGAACTGGAGGCGATCGCGCTGGGCGCCGAGATCGGCCTGAAAAACCACGATCGGTGGGCCAATCAGCGCATGCTGCTGCTGCGCAAGCTCAACGGTCGCCGGTCGACCTCGCGCCTGCCGGCGCTGATCGACTATGTGTTGAGCCGACCGATCGTGTCCGCCCGAATGGTCGCGGCCGAACTGAAGATCACGCCGCGCGCCGCCCAGGACCTGGTCGCCGAGCTCGGCCTGCGCGAGGCGACGGGGCGGGGACGGTATCGCGCCTGGGGGATTTTGTAAGCCAACCCCCTCTCCTCGCAGGAAATGCCATGAGCGCCAGCCGCACCGCGAAATGAGGTGCGGCGGATCATATTTGCTCATATTTTTATGATCGCTTAGCGACATCAATGCTCATGTATCGATGTCATTTGATTTACGTTCTGGTCATATATATATGTTCGATATTGGATGGTTTGGACATATTCTCATGGACAAGAAGCAGGCGGCTCTGGCGCGCAAGCAATTGGAGCGGCGACTCGCGCCCTTGCGCGACCTCCAGCTCGCGGCCCCGCCTCGCGGCTGGATGAGGGCTATTCGCGAGGCCTTGGGCATGAGTACGCGACAGCTCGCCGCCCGGATGAAGGCGGCGCCGTCCCGGATTCCGGCGATCGAAAAGGCGGAGGCGTCCGGGGCCACCACGATCAAGACGCTCCGCGAAGCGGCCGCCGCGATGAACTGTACCTTCGTGTATGCCTTCGTTCCAACCAAGCCGCTCGACGACATCTTGCGGGATCGCGCCGCCCAGAAAGCCGGACAAAACATTGCGCGCCTCGATCACACCATGCGGCTCGAAAACCAGCCGCTGCTCAGATCGGATCTCGATGACGAACAGCGCCGCATGATCGATCTGATCCTTGCCAATTCGCCGCGAAGCATCTGGGAGGACGATTGATTTTCATGGCCAACGATCCGCTGTTCCAACACGACGATGAAGCCAACACGCCACTGACGGCGGAGGAGCGGGAGCAGCTGATCCCATCCTACATTACATTGCGGCATGAATTGAACGAAGCCGAACAGGTCAACATTGGCGAAGCGCTGCGCTGGGCGATGTCGCGCAAGCGTGACGTGCTTGATCAGGAATTCCTGAGCAATTTGCATCGCCGCATGTTCGGCGACGTTTGGCGATGGGCTGGGCACCATCGCACGACCGCACGCAACATCGGCGTCGACGCCTATCGCATTGCGACGGACGTGCGACAGGCCATCGACGACGCCCGCTACTGGGTCGACCACCAGACGTTCCCGCCCGATGAGATCGCCGTGCGTTTCAGTCATCGCCTCGTCGCCATCCATCCCTTCCCGAATGGCAATGGACGTTTTTCCCGTCTGGTCGGCGACTTTCTCGCCCGCCAACTCGGACGGCCCGCTTTCACCTGGGGGCGAATGAACTTGATCGACGCCGGCGAAACCCGCGCGCGCTATGTGGCGGCGCTGCGCGCCGCCGACAACCATGATATCGCGCCGCTCGTCGCCTTCGCGCGCTCCTGACGGCAGTGACAGCATCGCTCCGGCCCACGACGCCGTCTGCGCCCACGAAGTCTAGCGCCAGAGCCCGCGCGAGAAACAGCGTAAGGGCAGGGGAGGTCGACGCTCGAATGTTCGCGGTCAACCGCGTCAAGGCGCGCTCACAATTGCCTTTGTATTTTCAGCGTGCTCGACCCATGGAGGGACGATCAGGCCGGGGCGAAGATCGGCGCCGCCGGCAGCGATCCTCCAAGTTGAGATGCGGGCTGAGCGCCGGCGAAAAACGTCTATCGATCACGAGTTTCAACGTCCAGATCCTAACGGCGCGTCACTGGCCGGCCAACCTGCGGATGGGTTTGCGCATAAAGGCGGGCCGCCTCGAAAGCCCGTCGCGGGATGTCGAGACGGAGGCCCCGGCCTTTTGGCCGGGGCCTTTGCGGCTCAGTCGTTGCGCCGACCGCTGGGGCGGGACCAGATCAGCGAGAAGCCGTCGTCTTCGTCGTCGGCGAAGAGGTTGGCGTA